>JAPUHH010000114.1 GCA_027297825.1 Gammaproteobacteria bacterium | reverse complement strand
GCACCATTTTCTATATTTAAAACAATTGTTTAACCAATATCTTAGTACACGGTAATTATATTTCTTTATCATATTTTTTGTTGCGCAAGTGAATGGCCGCTTTTGGTCGAAAGCGGCCATTCAACTAATATTCTCAATTTTTGAATTAACTAAAACTACTATTGCAGAGGTGGGCCTGTTTTTAAATACTTATATTCTTGTGCGCTAGCAGATTTTGAAGAAGTTTCTGAAAAGTTTTCCGCCTTTATCAAGATAATAAAATACAGTTATTGACAGGACTCCAAGGTAAGTCGAATTTGATAATTCAATTAAAATCACAATTCCAAAATAATAATTGAGAATGACTGCAATTGGCTGAAAGCGGCCACATTTAAAATTTTATCAAACCAACACTACTAAATTTCGCTTAATACCTTCAAGCAAAGCCTTTCAGCCTGGGCTGCATAGCCGCCGCCAAATAAATTGAAGTGATTTAAAATATGGTAGAGGTTGTAAAAATGTTTACGCACTCTATAACCTATATCGATAGGGTAGTATTCGTTATAGGCACTGTAGAAGTCTTGATGAAAGCCACCAAATAATTCTGTCATGGCTAGATCGGTTTCACGATCACCGTAGTAACTTGCAGGATCATAAACCACTGGGGTTCCTCCTAGGATAAAGGCAAAGTTGCCTGACCATAAATCGCCATGTAGTAAACTAGGTTTGGGTACATAGCCTTCATATAATGAAGAAATATCAACTAACAGCTTTTCGCAATTTTGTATCAATGTATGAGGGGCATGATTTGATTTAGCTAAATCTATCTGGTGTCCTATTCGCATTTCACACCAAAATGTAAGCCAGTCTTCATTTTTATCATTGGGCTGTGTAGTCGTTCCGATCCAATTATTTTCATCCCAACCAAAATAATCTTCGTGATGCTGGTGTAATTTTGCCAGACCCATTCCCAATGCTGCATGTGAACCTGTATCAATGAGATCTAAATACTCAAGCAATAAAAAACTATAGCTAGCAGTTTGTCCGTTTGCTATTGCTTGGGGAACTTTTATCGTGTTGGTGTTTGCAATGGCAGATAAACTTTTGGCCTCGCATTTCAACATATTATGCATGGACGGTTGATGTGTTTTTAAAAAATATAATTTTGATGGGCCCTCTATCTTATATGCATTACATATATCACCACCACGCATTGGCGTGATCGCATTTATTTTGATTTTATGATCTGAATATTTGTTTAGGTTAACTTCTAAGTCGTGTAGATCCATAGCCATGAGATTTTATACTTGGAGCACTATATGTTGGCCAAAGTTAAAGAAGTCTGTGCTTTTTTATGCGAGTAACTATTGTATTTAACACTTACTTATGCTCAAAGAAGTAATCTAGAATTTAGTTAATATGCTTAATATGTAATCAATGTCTTTGTCTGTATGATTTGCGGCTACTTGCAGTCTAATTTCTTCTTCGCCTTTGGGTACCACAGGGTAGTTAAGGCCCGTTATGAGAACATTATTCGTAAATAGGTGTTCTACTAAGGCTGAAGTTTTATGCGTATCGCGTATTAAGATTGGCACGATGGGGTGTTCGCCCTCGATCGTTTCAAATCCCTGTTTTACTAAACCGCTGCGTAATTTTGCGGTCAGGTTACGTAGGTTTGATAGTAATTTTTTGCCTTCGGCACTATCTATAATATTTAAGGCTTGTAGTGTCGCGGCCGCTTCTGCTGGAGTAATGGGGTTGGAGTAAATATAAAGCGGTGCAGTCTCTTTTAAATAATCGATTACTGCTTTATTCGATACGATATACCCACCATTTACACCAAAGGCTTTACCTAGCGTTGCGATGAGGATATCGGCTTTTGCATTGGTAAGCTCTTCGGTCCCGCGTCCACTTTTACCCAATGCACCTACACCATGTGAATCA
Organism: Gammaproteobacteria bacterium; assembly: GCA_027297825.1. Lineage (GTDB taxonomy): Bacteria > Pseudomonadota > Gammaproteobacteria > UBA4575 > UBA4575 > JAPUHH01. The sequence continues at coordinate 8,705 of JAPUHH010000114.1, read as the reverse complement.
TCAACGATTAGTATTACACCTTCTTCATAGTGTTCTTCATGGCGTGAGCATATGGCTTTAAGCTCATGCAAGGGCGCATGGTCGCCGCGCATGCTAAAAATGCCATCGGTCACTACACAGACACGATTCACTTTACCTATATTTGATTCAAGCGTCGTATTTAACACTTGCAGATCAAGATGAGGATAAATTGTCTTTTTACCTGTGCCTGATAAACGTATCGCATTGATGATGCAGTTATGATTTAACGCATCACTTATGACTAATGTGTGTTCATTGATAAACTGTGGCAACACCCCCATTACGGTGGCATAGGCTGAACTCATGATCATGCATGCTTCTCGATGATGAAATTCAGCCAGCCTTTTTTCTAATTCAATATGAGGTTGATAGGTTCCGCTGATGAAGCGTACCGCTCCGGGCCCTGTGCCAAATTGTTCTGCGGCTTTGGTTTCAGCTTCGATGATTTTTGGATGATCTGTAAAGCCTAAATAGGAATTGGAATTCATTCTTAAAAAGGCGCGATCTTCGTAACCCTGCAAAAAATATCGTTCGCTAAAGCCATCTTTTGCAGCTTGTTTACCCGTAACTGCTTTTTCTTTGCCTTTTGAGATTCCTTGGCTTTTAAGTTGCTCAACATGCTTGGTTAGCAACGGTTCTATTTTTTTAAGCGCCATTTGCTACACCATTTAGCTTTCTAACTTTTTTGCAAGTTGTTGCAACATATCTTCAACCATAGTCGAGAGTGTGTAGGTGGGTTGCCAACCCCATTCGTTGCGAGCAGCACTATCACCCATATAGTTGGGCCAAGAATCTGCAATGGCCTGACGTACTGGGTCGATTTTATAGTTCACTTCGAACTCTGGTATGTGTTTTTTAATTTCAGCAGCGAGCTCTTGTGGGGTAAGGTTCATCGCAGTCACGTTGTATGCATTGCGATACTGCAACTTTTTGCTATCCGCTTGCATAAGGGTTACTGCTGCATGGAGTGCATCTGGCATGTACATCATATCGAGCATGGTTGCGGGTTTAAGATAGCAGTCATATTGTCTGTCTTGTAATGCAGCATAAAACATGTGCACTGCATAATCGGTTGTTCCTCCACCCGGCATGGCTTGATAGGAAATGATGCCAGGGTAACGTACGCCTCGTGCTTCTACACCATAACGATTGTAGTAATAATCGCACAGTAACTCGCCACTTAGTTTACTTATTCCATATATGGTATTCGGTCGTTGAATAGTTATTTGCGGGGTATTATCACGTGGCGTACCGGGGCCAAATGCGCCGATAGAACTTGGAAAGAATATGGCACAGTTATACATGCGTGCCACTTCCAGTACATTCACCAATCCATTTGCGTTTACATCCCAAGCGAGTTGAGGATTTTCTTCTGCTTTTGCTGAAAGTAGAGATGCTAAATGGAAGACTGTATCGATTTTTTCATTATTGACAATTTCTTTTAATGAACCTTGATCTCTACTATCTAGTCTGCCGAAAGGCTTAGCTATAGGAGATTCTTTATTCGATTGATTATGTATTGTGGCAATTACATTCTCATTGCCATATTTATTACGTAACAGCTCCGTCAATTCAGATCCAATTTGCCCAGCTGCACCTGTAATTAAGATTTTTTTCATTTTTCATTAATGGGATCAAAGCCCTTTTATCCATTCTGAATGTTAAATATCTTTTCTAACTTCTTCTAACACGCGACAAATTCAGATTAGTTGCATACGGAATACTGTTTTAAATAAGATTTTAACCACCAATGAGGCTTCAATTTCATAGTCTACGTCTAACAATGCCAATATATATTCATTTTTAGGCTTTAATTTACAAGTTAAATGGAGGCCTGTTGGGATGAAAGTGGTGTTTTCACTTTCAGTGGTCCTTCGATCGAAATTCACAGCCCATGTAATAACTTGATCTGGTTCATATTGACTAATTTCTATGGTGAAAGTCTGCTTTTTTAATCCTTTGCTGGCGTTATACCCCATTTAATATGGATATTTTTTCCATAGCAGGCACTGCCCAAATCATTAACCGTTTTGATTGAGTATTTGTTTTGAGAAAGATCAATGACTATTTTTGAAAATTATTTAGGTACTGAATCTTCTGTTTACAGTCAAGCATGGCTTATTCATGTAAAATGGCATAGATATAAGCTCGAACTTGATTAAATTTTGATCGCCAGATATATTAATTTTAGCAATATCAGAGAATAATGACGGCTTAAGTTCAGCTCATGAAGCGAAATAATCTATGCATACTCTTCGACCTATTTTTAAGCAGAGAAAACTTTAATGTCCACTCTTGATGATCCGTCTAACGGTGTGGTAATCGACGAAGTCGAAGCCGATCTGCATGCCAAAATTCCCAAACTTGAATCAGTCGAGAATGAATTAGAGTCATTGCGGTCTGCTCTAAATACAGTGAGTACTATCCGTGACGAATTACAAGAAAAATTAGATATGGCCGTTGACTATGCAAATAATCAAGCCAAGCTAATTGAGCAGCTTTGGGGTAAGCGTTCTGAAATTGACGAAATAAAAAATTTCCTTGGCAAGGCAACTGAACGTAGTAATTTACTGAGTGTCGATTTACATGAGCGTGACGAAGAGATTAAAGTTCGTGACGAGGAGATTACTTCTCTACGTGCAAAAATATTAGACATACAGGAGTTAAGAGCACAACTTACTCATGCCGATGAAGACAATCGAGTACTTAGCGTAGAATTGCAAAAGCGTAACGACAAGATTAAAACTCGTGACGAGGAGATTACTTCTCTACGCGCAAAAATTTTAGACATACAAGAGTTAAGAGCACAACTTAGTCAGTCCGATAAAGACAATCACTTACTTAGTAAAGAACTTGAAGACCAGCGCATACATTTAACAACCCGTATTAAAGAATTAGATAGTCAAGTTTCATCATCAGACTCTTTGCAGAAAGATTTTGATAGCCGCGGCACAGAACTAAAAGAATTACTAGCTGAATTAGATAACACCGAACATATACTTTACCAGTTTAAAGACGAGATTGAACAGCGTGTTAAAAATGAACGCGCATTGCAACAACAAATTGAGACTGAGAAGAATCGTATTGCGCAATATAAAGCTAAAATTCACATCCAGGAAAATCAATTAGCCAAATTGGGTGAGATGCGCTCCAACTTTGAAAGTCGTGAACAACAAATTACAAGCCTTAAGCAAACGTTGGAAAGTGAGCACCAGCGAATGCGTTCACTTGAAACTGAATCAAACCAAGCACGCACAATTATGCAAGATTTACAGACTAAGATTGAAGATGCCAACAAACGCATCCCTTCTTTGGAAGACATTATTCGCCTACGTGACGGTAAAATTTCTAAACTTGGAGGTGAACTTAGTCTACAACAGCAACGTATTGAGGCCTTAGAGACTGCGCTGAAAATGCGTGACAATAATGTTGCTTCTCTTGAACAGGTGCTTAGCCGAGCCAAACAACAAATAGAACCGCTTCGAAACGATCTTACCGTGCAAGATACACGAATTCGTGAGCTTGAAGGGCTATTTCAAGAAGCTAAGAAGATTGTACCGATACCTACTAGCGAACCTGTAGAGAAAAAGTCTGGGTCAGAAGATGGCGACCTTAAAAAACTCAAAATAAAACCCTATGGCTTGGAAAAGCCTACGCGCAAACCGGATGATCTCAAGCTCATTACAGGTGTGAGTGAGACACTTGAGACGACGCTAAACAATTGTGGCATTTATTACTTTGCGCAAATTGCGGGGTTTACTCGCAAAGATGTTGTAGCCGTGAATGACATGCTGAACTTCAGGGGTCGTATTGATCGCGATGAATGGATTAAGCAAGCACGCATTTTAATGCTCGGTGGCAACAATACGCATAACAAAAGCCCTTAACGTAAAAAATTATTCGAGCCTTTTTTATTATCGTTAGCAACCATGTCTTCCATGTTGGTGCTTAACTTCACTACACTGCTATTCATTCGGCTTGGATGTCTATTGTGTATTTAGGTGTAATTGCCACCGCATTAGGTTTTTCTTTGTATTACTACATTTTGAAAAATCTGGATGCCATTCGTGTTTCGATGATTACCTTGATTACACCTGTTGCGGCATTATTGCTTGGCGCATTTTTGAATGATGAGCCTCTTACTGTACCAATATTACTCGGTACAACATTGGTGGTGTTTGGCCTGGCGATGTTTGAGTTTGAAAAGTTTATGTGTGTCTTTTTCTCACGCTGCTCTAAAACCGAACCGCGGTAATTAAAGATGTATTTACCGAAATACCCCTAGCTCCATTAGTGAGCCACCTCGATTAACCGCAGCAACTCGCTGCGGTATTTTTTCATTACTTAGCAAAAACAATCTGCTGTAGTGACAAGCTCTTCGATACATTTTTCGATTTCCTCTTCACTCATTTCACCCTGCTCAAATAACGAGCTACACAGATTCGCTGCAACAATCGGTTGCGGAGATTTTTGCTGAAATAGCTCTAGCGCTGACCCGCCTCCATTGGCAATGTCTTTGCTTACGAGTGGGCTTAACATGCCTGCGGTTTCAAGCGCTGGACACTGTACAATATTGTGGATGGCGGTGAGTAATTTTGGCCCAATAAACTGTGGCGGCATATTACCTTGGTTAAGTGTGAGCAAACGCTCAGCTGTATCGGTGTAAAAATCTAAAAACACATTGCCTTGGCGAAACATCATAAATGCATTGTGTACTTTTACATGTGCAGTGAGCTTTTGTGAATTCTTCCCATCGTATTGTATCCATACCTCGCGACCTACCGCGTACAACTCGACGGGAAGTATAAATTTCTCAGCATTAAAAATAAGAAAGTCGGCATCACACCACACTACCGTCTTAAATCCCTTTGCTAAATATGCTTGCAAGGCCTTTAGTCGCGCCAAATCAGTGGCAATGACGCATTGGGTTTTGGTTTTTTCTAATAATACATCGGGCACATAATCTAACAACTCATCGCCCAGAAATTGATATTCAAATTTATTGAGTCCCGCCCAACGTTTAACTGAATCTATACATGTCTCTAACCATGAAATGGGTAAAGGGTGGCGGTGAGATTGAAGCACAAGGGTCTTTGACATGCATAAAGAGTTTACACATTACAGCAATAGTCTTATACACCATTAGTTATGACGCTACCTTCTATGAAGAATTGAGGAGACTCATATCGCTGTCGTTTATTGATTAATAGTCTTTTTGTCAGCTTGTCGTTAAAAAGAAGCAATCTGAACATTTTATTTTTATGTTATTCATCACCTAATTATAAAATAATTTGATCGTTTAATAACGTTTACCCTGCATGGGGTAGGGGTGTGGACTATGCTTATCCTTTTACAAACCTTATTATTCTTCATAGGCACTTTAATGACTGGCTTTCTTTTAATCGAAGGCTGGTTTACCCAAGCCATTTGGGCAAAAGATTGCAGCCAAGGTATGTTTGCAAACATTACTAAAATGGCATCATGGACAATCAAAATACATAAGGATAAAGAGCCAAATACTTATTGGGCCTTTATGGGTTTTTATGCTGTTGCTTTTTTGTTTTTTATACTTGCTCTGTTGACGTAGTGAAATAGAAAGGTGCACTCTATTCCTCATCAGCCTAGTTCTTCTTCCTCCATACCCATGGCCTTACCCTTTCTTTTTCTGGTAAGCGCCAAATTCCTTTTTTATTTTTCTCCGCTTCATTTTCATATTCATACAACCTTTTGGATACGGCATATTGCGTATACACATAGGCAAAACCGTTGCGTACGAGTTCGCCATTAACCCAAAAATTGCCAACATACACATGCCCCACTACCCGTCCGTACTGATCCACGTCAAACTCTTCAACCTCAACCGTCTTACCTCTTACATAACCTTCTAAGGCTTGCTTGGATTTTTTCCAGAATGGTTGGCTATATTCGGGCGCGTCGATCTCCGCGAGTCGGATGCGAAGTGGCTTGCCTTGGTGCAGGATATTGATGGAATCCCCATCTAAAACTTTAACCACCTTGCCTTGATAGGTAACGGCAGTGGTGAAGTTTTCACACGAAGTCAGACAAAGAATGATCAGTAGTAGTAAGCTTTTTTTAACACTAGGTAACATTAGACCTCTAACTTTAACTAAATAAAGAACGACTATGTGAGAAACACAAAGTTTATCAAAAACAAGGGTACTGGACAGGTTTACACTGCGCCCTGGAGGATGGGACAGCAGTGTTATGCTCTAGCGTGAATACGCGACTTTTTGTTCTGCTTGCTGACTGATGAGGTATTCTTCATAGGTGCCGTGGAAATCGATTAGCTGTTGGTCTTTGATTTCTATAATGCGTGTCGCCAGTGAGGAAACAAACTCTCGGTCATGACTGACAAAAATTAAGGTACCTTCATAATGTTCTAACGCGAGGTTTAGTGACTCGATGGATTCCATATCGAGGTGATTAGTAGGCTCATCTAAAAGCAACACATTGGTTTCAGATAGCATGAGCTTGCCAAATAACAGGCGGTTTTTTTCGCCTCCAGAACAAACTTTCGCTTCTTTAGTAAAATCGTCAGAAGAAAACAATAAGCGTCCCAGTGTTGCGCGCACGGCTTGATCATCATGGCTGGGTTTGCGCCAAAGCGACATCCAGTCGAATAAATTTTCATTAATGTTGAACTCTGCGTTACTGTCTTGCGGGCAATATCCCAAGGTTGCGTTTTCGGCCCATTTAATGGTACCGCTATTGGCAGTGATGTCATTCATTAAGCAACGCAGCAAGGTGGTTTTGCCCACACCGTTTTCACCGATGATGGCTACACGTGCACCAGCTTCGATAATCATGCTGCCGTCTTTAAATAAAAGTTCATCATCAAAACCATGCCCTAACCCTTCTATCGTTACGGCTTGACGGTGTAGTTTTTTCTGCTGGTTAAATCTTATAAATGGGCTGCGCCGACTTGAAGGCTTAATGTCTTCTAGTTGTATTTTTTCTATTTGTCTGGCACGCGATGTGGCTTGCTTCGCTTTAGATGCATTAGCCGAGAAACGGCTGACAAATTGTTGTAGCTCTGCGATTTGAGATTTCTTTTTAGCATTTTCAGACACACTGCGTTCGCGCGCCTGGGTCGATGCAATCATGAAGTCATCATAGTTGCCGGGATAGATGCGTAATTCACCAAAGTCCATATCGGCCATGTGCGTGCACACGGCATTTAGAAAGTGTCTATCGTGTGAAACGATGATCATGGTGCTCTTACGCTCATTCAGCACGGCTTCTAACCATCGAATGGTATGGATGTCGAGGTTGTTAGTAGGCTCATCCAACAACAAGATATCTGGGTCTGCAAACAAAGCCTGCACCAATAACACTCGAAGTTTCCAACCGGGAGCGACTTCACTCATAGGCCCGTTGTGTAATTCGAGTTCTATGCCTGCGCTTAACAGTAATTCTCCGGCACGGCTTTCGGCACTGTAGCCATCCAGCTCTGCAAATTGAACTTCTAGTTCGGCGACTTTCATACCGTCTTCTTCGGTCATTTCCGCTAGGCCGTAAATTCGCTCACGTTCTTGCTTTACTTCCCACAACTGTGGATGACCCATAATAACGGTGTCGATGACGGAGAACTCTTCAAATGCAAATTGGTTTTGATTCAGGGTGCCCAAGCGCTCGCTCGGGCCAATCGAGATGTTTCCAGAACTTGGTGCAAAACTGCCATCCAAAATTTTCATAAAGGTGGATTTGCCACAACCGTTAGCCCCAATTAAGCCATATCGATTACCATCACCAAATTTAGCCGAGATGTTTTCGAACAATGGCTTAGCGCCAAACTGCATTGTAATGTTTGCGGTAGAGATCAATGAGGTATTCCTGCAGAAGTAGAAAAGAAGCGTTTAAAACGCAGCGTACTATAAAGTTTTGTGGCAGAGTCGTCGAGTGAAACTATGCAAAATTATATTCGCTTATAAAACTCGATGAAATCAACCCTGTGCCAAGTTTTTAAAGCGATTAGCATTGAATACACATGCGAGCATATTCATATTGAGATGGTACACCTATCACCAAGGAAAATATTACAGCCGCTTTTGTAGCACTTTCTTAAAGTGCGGATCACGATTTATTTACGCAATTTGATCATCTGCCACATGATAACGCGGGTCTTCTAGCACATTCACTTCTACTAGGTCGCCGGCTTTCTTGAGCAAATGACGACATTCGTTACTCAAGTGTCGCAGATGCAAGGTCTTACCTGCCTTGATATATCTTTCTGCCAGGGTATCTATGGCTTCAATTGCCGAGTGATCTGCAACTCGCGAATTTTGAAATTCGATAATGACATCATCCGACTCATCTTCAGGATGAAACATTTCCAAAAAGTTTTTTACCGAACCAAAAAATAGTGGGCCATTGAGCTCATGTACACGCGAGCCTTTAGCATCATCATAGGTAGTAATATGAATGTGTTTGGCATTTTCCCAAGCAAATGCCAATGCGGAAACAATCACCCCCACCACTACAGCAATAGCTAAATCTGTCAGTACGGTGACTGCAGAAACAAGCACCAAAACAAAAGCATCCGTCAACGGGATCTTGCCCATGATGCGTAGGCTCGACCATTCAAAGGTCGCAAATACCACAACGAACATCACACCCACCAGCGCCGCCTTATGGGGATGCGGCGGTCGGAGGTTCAAATCCTC
>JAPUHH010000113.1 GCA_027297825.1 Gammaproteobacteria bacterium | reverse complement strand
TTGTCACCAAAGGGTGTGGTAAGTTTTTTGGCCTCATACTGCTGTATTGCGATGGTATGTAGGGCGTCTACTTCTAACTCATCAATTGTTGCTGAGGGGTTAGTAGCAGTAGATGCGTTAGTATATTCTTCTACATCTTGCGGCTCATCGCTTTCAGTTAGGAGCGCGTTCTTGATTTCATCCGCAGTTGGACGGATTAATTTTGTTTTGCCATCTTCGTTGAATTCAATATTTTCATCCTGGTGAGAGCTATTCAATAGCGTTGTAACTTCTGTAATTTTACGCTTATCATTTTCGGTAGCCGTGATACTTCCAACATTGAATTCAATATTTTCATCTTGGTGAGGGCTATTTAATAGTGTTGTAACTTCTGCAATTTCACTTTTATCATTTTCGGTAGCCGTGATACTTCCAGCATTGAATTCAATATTTTCATCCTGGTGAGGGCTATTTAATAGCGTTGTAACTTCTGCAAGTTTACGCTTACCATTTTCGGCAGCCGAGATACTTCCGACGACGGTATTAGAATCTCTGTTTTCAGTATTTGCTTGTTGTTTAATACTTATACTTTCTACATTATTATCTACGCTTGCACTAGTTGATCGAAGTCTTTGAGAAACAAGCATAGCCAAGCCGATTATGAGTGCAAAGGTTGCTAGCACAAGCGCTATAGAAATATTTTTGCTAGACCATGTTGTTTTAGGCGCAAGTATACTTTGTATGGGCGTTATTTCGTCCTTGGCGGGTTCCATTACATTTGAGTCGTCTTTCGGTTCAAATGTAATCTTTGTTGTAAAAGAGCCAACCTTTTTATGTTCGGATTGAGTGGATTCACTTATATGCTCGTCATTTGCCGAAGAGGTATTTTTTGATTGCTTACCACTGAGATAATTTTGTAGATTATTATAGGCGGGGTAAGCGTTTTCTATTGTTATGTGCTTATCTTTTGAGCATTGTTCTGCGTAGGCAATGGCTCGGTTCGTGATATCTTTTGTAATGGTTTTTACTTTTTCTTCCTTAGCTATAGCTGAGCACCAGTCTAAAAGTACATCTAATATTTTTTGGTCATCGTTTACATAACTTGAAAGTTTTTCAAGCGCATTATAATCAAACGTAATTCCACCATTGTTTGCCTCGCCTGTGTACTTTTTTTGCTTGGCTAATGCTTCAATGTCTTGTGCATTGAGTTCGTCCATTGAGCAATAAACTATATTCTGTGTTGGTATAGTAACTATTTTATTAAGCTGATTTTTGAAGTCTGGTAATCCAGCTAAAATAAGGTTTATCTTATTGCTGGTTGATTTAAGCTGCGTATAAATATCTAGTAAATCATTTAGCGCATCTGTAGGGAGACAATCTGCAGCATCAACGATGATGATAAGTCTTTCTCCTAATTTAGTAGATTCAAATATGAAGCTCTTAACGAGGTTAAAGTTATCAATGCTCTTGTTAAAGGATGAGTTTTTATTAGAGGCATGGCTTTTATTCATTGAATCTCGAGATATAAAATCAACACCGCTAAAAAATATTAAGCGATTTTCAGTAGAAACGGTTTTCCCTATTGCGCGCAATAGACTAGATTTGCCTCTTCCAGTCTTGCCGGTGAGCACAGTGATTTTAGAACCAGATTGTATGGCACGGAGTAGTTCATCATGAACCCGCTCTATCACGCTTGTAGGTGAGCCGTTGTGATGATCGTTTTTTTCAAGATTTGTTGCGTGCGATTTTTTAGCAGTGTTCATCGATGTGCTTGAGCTCATTATATATTCGGTACATTTATAATATAAAGAATAAGAGCAATTTACAGGGCATGTTCACATTACATTGAAAAAATAAAGTAAAGCTGGGTCGTTCGAGCTTAAAGTCTGAGTGATCTAGCTTAATTAAGTGAATTACCCTTATTGATAATAAGGGTAATATTTTGTTCTATAGCTGGGAGCCTAAGCGACTCTTTGCTCGTTAGTATTGTGAGATGGCGACTTCTTTAGATGGGTCAATATAAAAATCGCGAAAACAGGTTATACGAGTATGAGAGAAAATACTCTCATTGCTTACAAATTGATAAGTACCATAAATTTTGTCGATTAAGCCAAGTATAATTACTTGTTCTTCGTAGCCGACACCCTGTTCTAGATAGTGGCTAATTAAATTGGATTCATTGAATCCAATATCTCGATTCATGGTGATGACGCGTGCTGCATTTGCCTTCCAAGCGCAAAATCGAGTAATTTCTGGGTGTTCACCAGCAATAGAAAAACTGCTGGCTAATAAGAATGCTATTAAAGCGATGATTCTTAGCATGGTTACACTCCTTGTATAAGAGAGGTGCTAAGTAAATTGCTGCATAAATTAGACCAATTTTTGGGAAAGCCTGGAGTTACGTTATGACTAAACAGTAAACGGATATTTATCCCAGATAAATTGAATGTTGATGGTCTCATTACGGTTAGCAGGGGTGCCCAAAATTGGTTTAGATGACCATATTTGGTCAGCTGCGACACTCCAAATTCAATTGCTTACAGCAGTGAAATTAAGAGGTTTTTATATTTGGTCGGGGCCATGTTACTTATGTTTTGGTGGGAATAATCACCTCAAGGGGCCAGAACACGGGCACCTAAAAGCCCTTAAAACGCGACACATTTGTTCTTCTTTCAATAAGCGGTGGTGTTGTAAGGCGCATTTGTTAACATTCGGCATAATAAAAGACGCATTCGTTTTGTATAAATTTTCTATTTCGCAGACGTTTACACCCAACTGAAAAATGTAAATTAATTTGAAGGAGTTTATGTGA
>JAPUHH010000112.1 GCA_027297825.1 Gammaproteobacteria bacterium | reverse complement strand
TGTACGAATTACGCTTTCATAGATCTGACCGGTGGTGAAATTATTACTTTTATTGGAACGAAAACGCACAAAGCGTTCGTAGTGACCTAGATCCAAATCCGTTTCTGCGCCATCCGCAGTCACAAATACTTCGCCATGTTGAAATGGACTCATCGTGCCAGGATCAACATTAATATATGGATCCAGCTTCGTGAGACTAACTTTAAGACCGCGGGCCTCTAAAATAGCGCCTAAAGAAGCCGCAGCAATCCCTTTGCCAAGCGATGAAACCACACCACCCGTAATAAATATATATCGTGTCATCTAGCCCTCGCGTACGTTGGCATTAGCGCCCTTAAAATACAATGCTTGTGTGGAGAGAATATACTCAAGACGGGATTGAAGACTAGCAAAGCTGCGCGATCACCACAATCTGTTATATCTATTTATGCGCTTTCACCGGGCGAAAAAGTTTCACAGCTTAGAGCACCATTCCAGTAACCTATTACTGAAATAAGCTGATTCTCGTAATACAGTAATGGAATACGATCCCTTTCCCAAGGCGGCACATCTGCTTCTTGAAAGAGGTTTTTCAATGACCTATGGTGCTTTGTTCCAAACGGCTTTAAGCGCTCCCCTCCGGAACGAAAACGCACCGTAAGCTCTTCAACGCCCGCAGGAAGGCTCACCTGCCGATGCAGATCTGTGAAACATATTTTTAGCTTGAGACTCTCAATATATAGCGGTTGATCGATCTTCCATTGATACTTTTGCGAGGGATCATGCGCGCTTAACGGTTCCATTAAATATAACTGGTCATGATAACGGCGCACCTCGCCATCTGCCCAGGTTTGCACAGGAGAGGATTGCATGTCTTTTTTATATACGATATCCGTAACGATATGACTCAATAATTTCTTACTCGGCACCCGCATTGCATGATCCTGGATCCAACCGCGTAAGACATTATTCAGCCTCTCATGACGGAGATTTTGTAGGGGCTTAAGGTTTAATATTTTAGAATTATTCGTTTTTGCCGCTTGCATATCCAAAGTTGCAAGTTCTCGCAAACAACTCATGGCATCGACTTGCAAATTGGCAGCACGCGAAATGGTTTGTAACGCACTTGGCCATCGACCCAACAGCTTGGGCATGATCTCCTTGCGTAAGTAGTTGCGATCAAAATCTAATGAGGCATTAGATGCATCCTCAATCCACATTAAGGAATGATGTTGCGCATACTCAAGCAAATCTGTGCGTGAGAAATTTAACAGGGGTCGCAAGTGTTTGCCTACTGAAAGATTTTGTTCCGTCGACATGGCTGAGAGACCTGCTGGCCCGGAACCACGTAATAATTGTAGTAAAACAGTTTCGGCTAAATCATTTTTGTGATGCGCCGTAACCAAACTATGTTTTGCTTCGATAAGTTCAGATAGCAGTTTGTATCTTGCATCACGTGCACTCTCTTCAAGACTCTTGCCTAATGATGTGTCTATCTGCGCATGCTTAATGGATAAAGGAATGCCCCACGTAGTACAAATATTTTTACAATTCTCTTGCCACTTCTCACAATCTTGCTGCAAATGGTGATTGATGTGTACTGCATGTACAGGCAGGTCAAGCCCATTCATGATGTGCAATAAAACAGTTGAATCTAGTCCGCCACTAAAAGCAACAATATACTTGGAAATATTCTGATATCGCTCAAAGAATTGCTGCAGAGATGTAGTGGTTAGCACCATCGTAACCAACGTTCATTCATACAAAATCAAGTTAAGCAGACTCGCCATATGTTCCGAACTGGGTAAGACGTTGATACCGAGCTGCGAGGAGATCATCCAAACTTTGTGATGTAAACTTCTCTAATGCAGAAACCAATGTCGCACGCACATTTTCACATGTTGTATCAATATCGCGATGCGCGCCCCCTAGTGGCTCTTCGATAATCTCATCAATTAATTTCAATTCATTTAAGCGCAGGGCAGTAATCCCCAATGCCGTCGCTGCATCTTCGGCCTTACTTGCATCCTTCCATAGAATAGAAGCACAGCCTTCAGGAGAAATTACAGAGTAGGTACTGTAGCTCAGCATCGACAAGTAATCGCCAACCCCAATCGCCAGCGCACCCCCTGAGCCACCCTCGCCGATAACCGTACATAAAATTGGTGTGCGTAAACAAGCCATTCGCTCTAAATTTACCGCAATCGCTTGGCTTTGACCGCGTTCCTCTGCACCAATTCCAGGATAGGCGCCAGGCGTATCAATAAAAGTAAGCACCGGCAACTTAAAACGTTCCGCTATATCCATGATTCTTAATGCTTTGCGATAACCTTCCGGCCGAGGCATGCCAAAATTACGCCGGATATTTTCTTTAGTGTTGCGTCCTTTCTGATGCCCAATAATAGCCACCGACGCACCTTCAAATTTTGCAATACCCGCCACAATTGCGGCATCATCCGCATACATGCGATCACCACGCAACTCCGTAAAATTAGTAAATAATTTATCGATGTAATCTAAGGTATAGGGCCGTTTAGGGTGGCGCGCCAATTGAGCGATCTGCCATGGGCTTAGGCTGGAAAAAATGGATGCAATTAGATTCTTAGACTTCGCTTGCAGTCTGGTAATTTCTTCGTTGAGGTTAAATTCATTATCGCTTTCGACTAGCCGCAACTCATCAATCTTAGCTTCAAGATCAACGATAGGTTGTTCAAAATCGAGGTAATCAGGATTCATAAGAGATTTTCAAAATTTATATAACAGGAAATTTTATGGCTATGTGTAATTATGCATTAATAGATCGCTTCTTGTATATGACACTTGTGTCCAAGATTTCTGCTACTTTACCTAAGCGCTGCAATAAATTCTGATCCAGTGAGATATTCCAGTCTTCAGAAAATTTTAATTTTGTCGCAATCGAATTATTCTGATATTCAACTAATATTGAACATTTACCATCCTTAAATGGCAACAATAATTGTTGCAAATCCTCCACCCAGGATAGTGAGCCACCCTCTGCTTTGATTTTTATATTTAACAATGTGCCATATTGCTTCAGATATTCATCAAAACTCCATACTTCATTGGCGCGAACACGCACACGCCCCGTAAACTCATCCCAGCCCAAACTACCCTTGATAATCAAAATCGCATCTTTTATTAAGAGATGATCAAACTTGGCGTAATCCTTAGCAAATACGGCAACATCCATACGCCCTGTATTATCATCAAGCGTTAAAAATGCG
>JAPUHH010000111.1 GCA_027297825.1 Gammaproteobacteria bacterium | reverse complement strand
TCTTTAAGCCACTACCGTTTAGGCCTCTAGCGCTTAATTACTTGCGTTAATTGTATTTTGAGCACTTTTTTTTGTGACTAGTCTCTATGATCAGAGATGCTTTTAAGCGCATGATTCTAAGTACAAAAACATAGAGGAACGTGAGAGTGACAATAAGATTAGGTATTACAGATTTTTTTAAAAAGAGCAAAACTACATCTGGAATCATTGAGAATAATTTTGATGATTCGGTTATCGAACACTTTTGGATGACCAAAGACGACAATAAAAACAATAAAAACAAGAAATCAACCGCGAAAAAAGATCCAAGAATTGAGACGGGCATATTGCGAAGCCGTATTGCAGAGAAAATTGCTAAGATGAATAATCATTAGGCATCAATGCTATTTGCTCAATTTAACTAGAATTTCAGTTTTCACTCACCTCTAAACCTAAAAATAAGCCCGTTATTAGGATTGTCTCATCATTGTGAGACAGCATCAGCTTTGTGTTTATGGCAAGATTAAGCACCTCTAGATTCCTGGTGCCACTGCTTTCAATGTATCACCTTCCTGTATTATTTTTAACACTTGCTATTTCTGCCGCATGCATTGTCGCTGCTGGTGAACCTAATTTGAAACTCACCGGTAACTTTATGCAGGGAGGTTTGGTTCACGGTCAAGTTGTACCTGGTGAAAAAGTTCAAATTAATGGGCATGGGGTGCGCGTTTCTGTTGACGGTAAATTTATAATCGGCTTTGGTCGCGATTATCCAGCTCAAGCGAAATTGATGGTTTATTCAGTGGATGGGTCCACTAAGCGTAATCAAACTCTTAATATAGAAGCACGTGAATATGCGATCGAACGAATAGATGGTTTGCCCGAGAATAAGGTGAACCCTGATAAAGAGGCTCTAGCGCGAATAATCCAAGAAAGCGAGAACATATCAAAGGCACGTAGCTTGGATGATGATCGTATGGATTTTAAGTCTAGCTTTATCTGGCCAGTGCTAGGCCCCATATCGGGCGTCTATGGCAGTCAAAGAGTACTCAATGGTCACGCCAGGCGCCCACATTTTGGAGTTGATATCGCCGCTCCTACGGGCACGCCAGTGCAAGCACCTGCTGCGGGAATGGTCACTTACGTAAATGATAAAGTGTATTATTCAGGCGGTACTCTGGTGGTCGATCATGGTCATCATTTATCCTCATCTTTTTTGCATTTAGAAGAAATTTTGGTAAAAGTCGGGGATCGAGTAGAGCAGGGGCAAAAGATCGCATTGGTGGGTTCAACGGGCAGAGTCACAGGCGCCCATTTGGATTGGCGCATGAACTGGCATCAACAGCGTTTGGATCCAGCATTACTCATGGACGATCTGCTAGAACAGAGATGAAAATAAGAGCTAAATATAGATATAACAATGGGTTATAGTATCATCCTGAGCTTAAACAGAATTTAATATTTACAAATAAAAATTAAATCCACAGACAATGTAAGTTATGACGGAAAGGCTTGGTCAATTAAATGTCGAGACTAAAACCTCGCAGTTTGAAGCTATCGTGAAGGCCTATTCCAGGGATTTATATCGCTTTGGAATATGGCTTACCAAAGATGCCCAAATCGCTGAGGATTTAGTACAAGAGACATTTTTGCGTGCTTGGAAGGCAATTGATTCTTTGAAAGATCCAAATGCTGTCAAAAGTTGGCTGTTTACAATTTATCGGCGCGAGAATGCGCGAAGATTTGAAAAGGTACGGCCGGAGACAACCCCTATTGAGGATGTAAATGTCGATAAGTTTGCGCAGATGGAAGATGATTTTGCCAAGACGGAAGTGATTGCATTGCGTGAAAGCTTGAAAGAGTTACCCGCAGAGTATTTAGAACCTCTTCTTCTGCAGGTCTTGGGAGGTTATACCTGTGAAGAAATTGGCGAAATTGTGGGCATAAAAACAGGTGCAGTAATGACACGAGTATTTCGTGCGCGTAAAAGGTTACGCGCAATTTTAGAAGATGACGGCAGCGATAAGAGTAAAAAAGTTATTGAAATATAGAATCTATGGATAGTAAGAGCGACATGGAATCAACTTGTTTAGAGGTCAGAAGAGAGTTAATGACTCAACCTAAAAGCAGAGAGTCCGCTATTATGCAGCATCTCTCTAGTTGCAATGTATGTGCAGACTATTTAACAGCAATTAAACTTTTTGATAACAAACTTGCAGCCGCTTTGCATGTGGAAGTGCCTGAGGGTTTAGAATCGCGCATTTTGCTGGCGCAACGCATGAGCCTTCAAGATATTGATCAAGGACGAACTCGAAGAACGAGTAATCGCAGTAATTATTCTTGGATGTCGTTAGCGGCAGGCATTGTGCTGGCCATTGGATTATCGATAGGCTTATATAAGCTTGGAGAGTCGCATGGAGTAGAGCGAGACGTTTTGGCACATGTTTACGAGGATCTTTATGCGCTAGACAGAGACGATAATATAAGACTCACATCGCTAAATAATTTATTGAAACCGCATGGAATTCAAGCCAAAGAAAGTATTGGGTATATTCGATATGCCTCTAACTGTCCTATAGACGATAAAATTGCACCGCATTTCATTCTCGATGATAAGGGCAAAGCGATAACGGTCATGTATATCCCTTGGGAAAATGTAAGTAATCGTATCCCCATCGATGATAAGCGATTTAAAGGGATATTGGTTGGCTCAGCACAAGGGAGTTTTGTAATACTTTCGGAAGATCAAGAGGTGCTTGCGAATATGGAGCATCGCGTCATGTCTTCTGTCGAGATACGTATATAAATTCTAACCTTCCAATTTTAATTAGGCTCAAGCAAATCTATTACGGACTGCTTGAGCTATTAGATAATTTTATTATAAGAATATTTTAATTAGTTAATGCTTTGGTAGTAGTTCATTAGAATTTTTGCCACCTCAGGTCGTGCAAATTCTTTGGGTAAATCTTCTCCCGCTGCAAGCATTTCTCGCACTTTTGTGCCGGATAAGAGTACAAAGTCATCTTTGCTATGGTCAGGTGCATCGCGCATCATTACGACTTTATTTAATTTCTTAGAATATGCGGTGTGGTCTGCACGGAAAATAGCGATATCAAGCGCGTCGTCTGGGACTTCATCGTCGAATATCGTTTGTGCATCAAAAGCTCCATAGTAATCTCCCACACCTGCATGATCGCGTCCGATAATAAAATCTGTACAGCCACAATTTTGTCGGAATACGGCATGTAACACTCCTTCACGCGGGCCCGCGTAAAGCATGTCAAACCCATAGCCGGTAACCATTACGGTATTTGGTGGGAAATAGACTTCAACCATTTTGCGGATCGCATCGTCACGTACGGGTGCCGGGATGTCGCCTGGTTTTAACTTGCCGAGCAGCATATGTATGAGTACACCATCTGCATTGGTAGCCGCTTGTGCCATTTTGCATAATTCCTCATGTGCGCGATGCATGGGGTTACGTGTTTGAAATCCAACAACCGTGTTCCAGCCGCGCTCACCAATTTCGTCACGAATTTCCACCGCGGTTCGAAATGTTCCCGCAAACTCATCTCGGAAATAGCTGTAGTTCAAAACTTGTATATGGCCAGAAATGACCTTATTTCCTAAAGACATAAAGGTGGCTGCGCCAGGATGATTTGCATCTTTGGTTCGATAAACTTTTTCGGTGATCGTAGTAATTTGTTCGCTACTGAGTTCTTCGATGGCTTCAATATCTTGTATGGCAATGATTGGGTTGCCTTCAACATTAGGGTCTCGAAGTGCGATGCGCTGTGCAGAGCCTATTAGAGCCGTATCATGAACAAGATTTAATACCGGTGTTGGCCAAAATAGTCCACTGCTAGTGTGCATGGTGTTGGCGACGGACATGGCATCCGCGACATTCATGAATCCAGTTAATGGGGTGAAATAACCCGCGCCTAACATAACCGCATTGGATGCTGCGGCGGAATTTAAAAGAATTGAAGGTAGACTTTCAGCTTCTTGTTCTAATTGCTTGCGTTGTGATTCGTCCTCTACATATAAAGGTATTAATGTGTCTGACCCATGAGGCTTAATCATTGCTCTCTCCCAAAAATTATTAGCTGAATGTATGAAAAATGGAATAGTTTATCTTGTTGATAGCGCTTTTCATTGCGTATCTAATTGATTAATTACAGTATGAAAATGCCGAGCTTGCTAGTCTATTATCCTAATAGTCCTATTAGTTGAATTTTTCCAGATATTGAACTCGAATTTATCATTATTCTAAACAAGTCACATGATGTAACTATCTCTTTATAAAAGTGTTTTTAAATAAAATGGCTATTTTCTGGGCTATCGCACAAATTCTACAATCAACATATGCAAATATTGTGGTCTCTTTTATTATGAGCCCAAAAACATGGCAGAAGAAATTGATAGTGTGATTTTAGAGATCTTAGAGGACTTCGGTACGGTTCACACTACCGAAGATCCGCGCACCGGTATCGATCGAAGGCATCATATAGCTAATGACTTTCCTATTAAGGATAACCATGGCAAGGTAGTGCTTAAAGACCGTCGCAATGTCCAAGATCGTCGTACCGAATGCAAAGACATCGACGATGTCTCAGAATACGAAAGCAAATAAGACTGTTAGCATTTTTACGTAGCAGTATTCTTATTTGCCTGCATCTGCGATGAGTCCGGCAGCTTCGATGCCTGCTATGGCGCAATGTTCGTCCTGATCCGATAAATCGCCGGTTATACCAACCGATCCAATAATTTTATTCTCACTATCTTTGACCAAGACTCCGCCCGGTACCGGCAAAAGGCGTTGATTTGAAAGATTGATTAATGCATTCATGAACATGGGTCTTTCTTCACCCATTTCACCTAATTTGCGTGACGAAACCCCTACACCAATAGCGCCCCAGGCTTTGGCCATGGCAATTTGTGGGCGCATTAAACTTGCACCATCCGCTCGCGAAATAGCTTTTGTATGGCCTCCAGCATCTAACACTACAACGGTAAGGGGCGCTAATTTACGTTGTTGGCCTTCCATGTGAGCCGATGCAATGATTATATTGGCTTGTTCTAATGTAATTTCCGTCATTTTGTAATTCCTTGATATGGGTTCGCCTTGTAGTTTACTTGGCGCAAAACTGTTATGCATTTATGTTCTTAATGTTAGTAAAATATCAGTAATTAAGAAATCAATAATTCACTATAGTATGAACAAGCAATGATATTTTCAGGTAAAGCTATCCGAGTTGATTACATTGAAGACTCCATCGCACATCTGGTATTTGATTTAGATGGAGAAAGTATTAATAAGCTTAGTAAGGCAGTTGTTCAAGAGCTAGATGGTGCTATTACTGCGATTGAAGATCAAGAATGTATAAAAGCATTAATCATATCGAGCAACAAAGATGTTTTTATTGTCGGTGCCGATGTAACTGAGTTCTTAGGGGTTTTTGCCTTACCGGATACAGAATTTCTGCATTGGATTGAAAGTACACAGGCTTTATTTAGCAGAATCGAAGATTTAGCTATGCCCACGGTAACCGCAATAAATGGTTATGCATTAGGTGGTGGCTGCGAGCTTGCATTAACCACAGACTACCGCGTAATGGCTTCCTCGGCTCGCATTGGACTGCCAGAAGTTAAGCTTGGGATCTTTCCTGGGTGGGGCGGTTCAGTCAGATTGCCACGGCTTATTGGTGCAGATAACGCATTGGAATGGATCTGCACGGGGGATGAGAAAAAAGCCGCCGATGCATTCAAACAACATGCTGTTGATTCTGTGGTTGCAAAGGATCAGCTTCAAGCCGCTGCTTTACATATTGTAAACCAATGTTTAGAAGGGAAGCTGGATTACCAAAAGCGTAAACAAGAAAAACGCCAGCCTTTACAGCTAAATCCACTCGAGAGCATTATGGCGTTTGAGTCTGCTAAGGCTTTAGTTGCAGCAAAAGCAGGCCGACACTTTCCTGCGCCGATCGCTGCAATAGAAACGGTGCAACACCATGCAACTATGTCACGTGATGAGGCTATGAAAATAGAAGCGCATGGTTTTGTCAAAATGGCTAAAACGAAAGTAGCGCGTAATCTGGTGGGCTTGTTCTTAAATGATCAGCGTATAAAGAGAGTCAACAAAGCACTCTCGCAGCATGCACAACCTGTGAAAAGATCGGCGGTATTAGGTGCAGGGATTATGGGTGGCGGCATAGCCTATCAATCGGCATGCAAAGACATTCCCATTATCATGAAGGATATCAAACAAGAGGCGCTAGCCCTTGGGCTTAAAGAGTCGAGCAAGTTACTGATGAAGCAAGTAATGCGCGGGAAAATTAAGGCCGAAGATGTCACCGATACACTGAATAAAATTGATGTCACATTGAGCTATGGAGATTTCACTCACACAGACTTGGTGGTTGAAGCTGTGGTTGAAAATAAAAAGATAAAATCTAGCGTGCTTGCAGAGGTAGAAAAACAAGTAAAAGAAACTTGCATTTTAACTTCTAATACATCCACCATCTCTATTACTGAACTTGCTGAATCTCTACAACGGCCCGAATTGTTTTGTGGCATGCACTTTTTTAATCCTGTTTATCGCATGCCG
The DNA here is from genome assembly GCA_027297825.1 of Gammaproteobacteria bacterium. Classification (GTDB taxonomy): domain Bacteria; phylum Pseudomonadota; class Gammaproteobacteria; order UBA4575; family UBA4575; genus JAPUHH01. The sequence continues at coordinate 2,868 of JAPUHH010000111.1, read as the reverse complement.
CTTGTAGAGGTGATTCGCGGTGAGAAATCCAGTGAAACGGCTATTGGTACGACTGTGGCTTATGCTAAAGCAATGGGAAAAACGCCCATTGTAGTTAATGACTGCCCTGGTTTTTTAGTAAATCGCGTGCTGTTTCCCTATTTCGCTGGATTCGATGCCTTGCTGCGTGACGGGGTAGACGTGCAACGTATCGATAAAGTAATGGAAAAATTTGGTTGGCCGATGGGGCCTGCATATTTGTTGGATGTAGTAGGTATTGATACTGCGCATCATGCTTCAGAAGTGATGGCCGCTGGTTATCCAGATCGTATGAGCAAAGATTTCAAAAGTGCTACTGATGCTCTGTATGAGAATGAGCGTTATGGGCAAAAGAATAAACTAGGTTTTTATAAGTATGAACTCGATAAAAGAGGCAAACTGAAAAAACTAGCTGACGAGAATGCAGAAAAGATTTTGCAAACTGTTCAATCAAGTTCAATTGAAATAAGCGACGAAGAAATTATCGATAGAATGATGATCCCCATGTGTATGGAAACGGTGCGTTGTGTGGAAGATGGTATTGTAGATCATCCTTTGGATGCCGACATGGGTCTAATATTAGGCATTGCCTTTCCAAGTTTCAGAGGCGGTGCATTACGTTATATTGATGAAATGGGTGTGCAAGAATATTGTGACCGTGCCAAATGCTACGTACACATTAGCCCTGTCTATGAGCCCACCGATACATTGCAAAAAATGGCTAACAAGAATGAAACATTCTATAAAAAAATCGCATAAGTTTGATGACGTGTTAAGTGTTGTCATTGCGACGACTGCATGGATGCAGGAGATAGAGCAACGTAGGAGCAGTTGCAGAGCGAAGCAATCCAGTAAAAAAATAAGGATGGCATTGTGAGTCTAAACCCACGAGATGCCGTTATTATTGATTGCGTGCGCAGCCCCATGGGCAAGTCTAAGGATGGCATGTTTCGCTTCGTACGTGCAGAGATGTTATCTGCGGCATTGGTGAATGCATTATTTGAACGCAATCCAAATGTAGATCCTACGGAAATCGAAGATGTTATCTGGGGATGTGTAAACCAAACCCTAGAACAAGGTTGGAATATTGCACGTTATATCTCATTAATGACGAACATAACGCACACGGCGGGCGGTCAAACCATAAATCGTCTTTGTGGTTCTTCCATGCAAGCAATACATTCTGCTACACAAGCTATTTATGCAAATTGTGGAGATGTTTTTATTATTGGCGGTGTAGAGCACATGGGCCATGTTGGCATGACCCATGGTTGGGATCACAATCCGGCATCTAGCAAGTACACTGCCAAAGCCTCTAACATGATGGGCCTCACTGCAGAGCTATTAGCCATGCAGCATGGAATTAGTCGTGAGGACCAAGATAAATTTGGATTACGTTCTCAGCAACGTGCCCATGCTGCAACTATTGAAGGTCGTTTTAGAAACGAAATTATTCCTATTGAAGGCCATGATAAAAATGGCTTTAAACAATTGTGTGAATTGGATGAAGTTATTCGCCCTGAAACTTCGCTTGAAAAATTGGCGGCATTAAGACCAGTATTTAGACCCAGTGGCGGCACGGTTACTGCTGGCACTTCATCCGCCATTTCCGATGGGGCATCTGCAATGATCATTATGTCCGCTGAACGTGCGCAAGCACTAAATTTGCAACCCATGGCAAAAGTAAAAGCCATGGCAGTTGCGGGCGTCGATCCTGCCATTATGGGTTATGGTCCGGTGCCCGCGACTAAAAAAGCACTTAAGCGCGCAGGTCTTGTAATGAGTGATATTGAATTTGCAGAACTTAATGAAGCGTTTGCTGCGCAATCGTTACCGGTGTTAAAAGATATTGGTTTGTTAGATGATATGGAAAATAAAGTAAATCTAAATGGAGGTGCGATTGCACTCGGTCACCCATTGGGTTGTTCCGGGGCAAGAATCAGTACAACCTTGTTGCACATAATGGAAGACAAAGATGCGACCATGGGTTTAGCCACCATGTGCATTGGTCTAGGGCAGGGCATTGCCACAGTCTTTGAACGAGTGTGAAAACTAATTAAACATAATTTCTTTTTCATTTTTGTTGAAAGGTGATGTTTCCCGATCGGAATCTAACGGGCTTACGGTATAGAGTGATATCCAAGCAAAATTGCCATGTAATAAGAGGTTATGTTTTTTAAAGTGCAGTAAAAGTTAAATTTCAACAACAGAGAAACGCGAATGCCTCAATACGTCATTGTTTATCTAGGCGGCGATCAGCCATCTAGCCCAGAGGAAGGTAAACAACATATGTCGAAATATATGGATTGGTTATCTTCATTGGGAGACTCAGTTGTTAGTCCTGCTAATCCGCTTAAGAATACGAGCACAGTAAACTCGGATGGTACTGTTACCACTGGAGGCACAACGTCAATGTCTGGTTTCACAATAATTGAAGCTGATTCTATGGAGGCGGCACTGTTGATTGCAAAGGGTTGCCCTTTTCTTGATATTGGCGGTTCACTTGAGGTGTCAGAGTTAGTAGAGATGCCAAGCCAAAAATAAACATAACAATCGCATTCACTCGGATCGCAAAAAGCGCCGCTCGTGCCTCGCTCTGCTTTTGGCGTCCGGTGATGCGAAGCGTTATGCCTACTTTCCTTTGGTTGAGACACTCGCAAGAACTGAAAGGGGAGCAACCATAATGAACAAACCCAGGATTCTCGTCACGTCGGCGGCACTGGCGACTGGCACCTTGGGTAACCAACAGAGGAGAGGGAGAGAGAGATGACTGACCTGACCGCGCTTCTGGATCGCAACCAGAGCTTTGCTGAGCAGTTCGATGCGGGTGACCTGGCGATTCGACCTCGC
>JAPUHH010000110.1 GCA_027297825.1 Gammaproteobacteria bacterium | reverse complement strand
TAATTCAAAATCAATGCCATGTTTGTCGAGCATGCGGTTAAAGTTGGGTAGCTGCGCAAGCACCCCAATTGAGCCGACAATAGCAAATGGAGCAGCTAGAATTTTATCTGCGACACAGGCCATCATATAACCTCCGCTTGCGGCAACTTTGTCTACTGCAACTGTAAGTGGAATGCCTTTTTTCTTAATGCGCAGCAGTTGTGATGCGGCAAAACCATGTTCGTGCACTAAGCCACCTGCATTTTCTAAGCAGACTACGACTTCATCATTGCTGGAGGCTACAGATAATATTGCGGTAATTTCTTTGCGCATGTGACGTACGGCAGTGGCTTTGATATTGCCTAAAAAATTTAATACGAAGATGCGTTTTTTGTCTGTACTGCTTGTGGCTTTCCTTTCTTGTTTGGCTTCTTTTTTGCGTTGTTTTTTTGCTTTTTTCAGTTCTTTTTTGGGTAATACAGAGAGGCGAAGTGAATCCGACATGGATTTGAATTTTCCATTTAGATGAGTGATTTCAAAATGGTCTTCTGCATGTGCCTTTTTTGAAAAAGAAAATATCAGGCTAATGAGTAGCCAGATGAATATCAGCAAAGTAAGTGCTTTAGCTAAAAATAATCCGTATTCGGAGATAAATTCGATCATGAAAAATGTTTCCTATAAGCTTTCTTTAGTTATAAATGCATTCATAACTGCTAAAAAATTGGCCGCAGTTATTTTCCGAGGCCTCATCATAAAATAATGAATTCAATTGCAGTCGACATTGAGTAAGTAGACCGCCATCTAAAACGGTTCTAAATACTTCTCCACCTAAAAATTGATGTGAGCTGCTTAGATATATTTTATCCAATTGTTGATCTTGCACCATAGTATGCAACATCTTTGGACCTGCGATTAGATAGATGTGTTGGTAGTTTCGTTCTGCCAGAGCAGCTACCAAAGGTGCGCCTTCTGCAAGCTTTGACTTCCCTGTGTAGAGTATTTCGTAGCCTTGTTGTTGCCATTTTTCACATTTGTTGGGTTCAGACTCTTGGCCGGTTGTAATATAAATCTTTTGTCCGCTTTCTTGAATGGATGGATGTATTGGAAAGTTTAGGCTTGAGCTCGCGATGACAATATCTGGATAAGGGTTTAGCCCTTGTTGCTGGCGCCATGCCGCTAAGTCTTTAAATTCTTCATCTTTGGGTAGCTGTAAGATGTTGCCTAGTTTTTTTTCTGCTAGCGCACGCAGATAACCACCATGGGTGATCAGGCAATCTGCTTGCGCATAAAGTTCTAGAAAAAGTCGGAAATCTTCTTTACTGGTTAGCGACTTTGGCAAGTGTAGTTCGGAATTATTATTCTCACTGATCGCAATGCGGCCATCGAGACTTGTAAGAAAGTTTGCAACAACCGTTGGTTTTGTTTGATTGGGTTGATACCAACCATGGTGCTCTAAATATAATTTTTCCAGCTCAACCTTGGTAGGTGAGGGTGGAAATAGACGCAGAAGTTGTTTTGCCATGATTGCGAAAAAATGTGTTTACCTGAATAATCTCTCAATATCCTAGCATGCAAACTCCCTAAACCTATGCAAAAACCAAACATTTCCAGAGCAATTCCAAAGCAACGCTATAAGTTTGGCGCATACATAATTGTTGTACTTGGAGAAATTGAATCTAACGATGAAATTAGCTACGAGTATTTGCTAGCGGCCATTAAAGATGGGCACAATACGCCTGAAGTGTACATTACGTGCGAAAAAGCATCCGCAGAAGATTCTAGTCTAGGCACGCACATCGTCAGAGTATTCGCGCAAAAGTTAGGGCAAGAGTCGGGTAACATTATTGATCAATCGAATTCATGGGCCAGTAGAGAGGCATTTATTACCTATGCGCTTTCCGGTTTTCAGCAAATGTTGCAGCTACAAGACGAGCAGCCTGTTCCTTTGTCTTGAGCAAACTATTTAGATGAAGCACATTCAGCAGTTATCCCCGCAGTTGGTTAACCAAATTGCTGCGGGTGAGGTGGTTGAGCGGCCGGCGTCTGTTTTAAAAGAGTTACTAGAAAATGCACTCGATGCAGGTGCCAGTAAGATTGCAGTGGAGCTTGAACAAGGCGGAATGCAAACCATTCGTGTTAGTGATAATGGGCACGGTATTCCTCAAGATGAAATGATCTTGGCATTGGCACGGCATGCAACCAGTAAGATCTCTTGTTTAGAGGATCTTGAGCAAATTACATCCTTGGGATTTCGTGGTGAGGCTTTGCCTAGCATTGCATCCGTGTCTAGATTTAGCCTCGCGACAAATAATAATAAAGACAGCAATGCAGGCTGGATTCTCGCCGGAGATGGGGGTGATTTTGCTGATGGGCTTTTGCCGACGCGTCAAGCCTGTGGTACGACGGTAGAAGTAAAGAATTTATTTTTTAATGTTCCGGCGCGCAAAAAGTTTTTAAAAACTGAGCGTACGGAGTTGCAACATTGTGAAGCCGTGTTACGCAAAATTGCATTAAGTCGTTTTGATGTGGCGTTATCGGCAAGGCATAACGGCCGTAGTTGTCTTGATTTGGCACTAGTGGATACTGAGCAAGAATGTGTGCAGCGGTTAGGGCAAATCTGTGGAAAACAGTTTGCCGAGCAAAGTATCTATTTAGAAAATGATGCACAAGACATAAAAATTAAAGGTAGGATTAGCTTGCCTACATTTTCGCGTAGTCAAGCAGACTTGCAATATTTCTATGTAAATGGGCGCGCAATACGTGACAAAGTAATTTCACATGCGATCAAACTGGCATATAAAGATGTTCTATATCATGGCCGTTTCCCAGCCTTTGCGTTGTTTTTAGAAATAGATCCAGCTCAAGTGGATGTTAATGCACATCCCACCAAGCACGAGGTGCGATTTCGTCAAGCGAGATATGTGCACGATTTCATCCGTCATACCATTGGCAAAGCGATTGCCGAGACCATGCCAAAAGTAGAGCAACAAGCTGCTCAACAATACCGGGAAGTGGTAGATGATTATATTCGTGCCGCACAGATCAATAGCGCATTACCAGGCGATGATTATTCAGGTATAGGGCACACTGATGCGGGGAATATTGCGCCAGGCGGTGTGCCCAGAGGTATACAAGAACCGTCATCCGCTTATGCAACGGCAGCGTTGTCAGATCCAATTGTCATCAGTGCGTCAGAATTAAGTCCTCACACTGCGGAAGATGCTCCACCTTTGGGTTACGCCATTGCGCAATTGCACGGCATTTACATTCTTGCGCAAAATGCGAATGGATTGATTGTTGTAGATATGCATGCAGCGCATGAGCGCATTGTGTATGAAAAGCTTAAGATCTTGCATCAAGAAGGTGAGTTGGCGACGCAACCGCTATTAATGCCGCTGACGATTAATGTTAGTCAGCAAGAGGCTGCATTGGCCGATCAGCATCAAGAGTTATTTGCAAAATTTGGTTTTCAAATTGAACGCTTTGGGAATGAAAGTATCGTTATACGTGAGATCCCTTCTTTATTGCAACAGGCCGATGTGAATGAGCTGGTAAGAGATGTGCTTGCAGATTTGAATATGTTCGGTTCGTCGGAAAAACTGGAGCAAGCTAATAATAAATTATTATCTACGATGGCTTGCTATGGTTCAGTGCGTGCGCATCGCAAGCTAACCATTATAGAGATGAATGCTTTATTGCGAGAAATGGAAACCACAGAGAGAAGTGCGCAGTGTAATCACGGGCGGCCAACCTGGGTGCAGTTAAGCGTCGATCAGTTGGATAAACTGTTCAAGCGAGGCCAATAAGCTATTTTCCCTTGGGGGCTAAATCTCACCATCGTATAACTTACCTTTTTCCAAATGATGGTGCCTTGTAATGGCGCAGAAATTATTGTTGTATTCATGCTCTATATTTTCTTTACGAGTTTAATAAAATCTATTGGTTACTTTTCCTGTAATTATTTTAATGGGCCCTACGGCCAGTGGTAAAACAGATCTTGCGCTTAAAATTTCTGAGGAATTTCCTTGTGAAATCATTAGTGTAGATTCGGTTATGGTATATCGAGGGTTGGATATTGGTTCTGCAAAGCCGAGTAAAGAAGTATTACAAAAGTATCCTCACCACTTGATCGATATCTTGGATCCTTGGGATGCTTATTCTGCTGCTAATTTTAGAGCAGATGCCTTGCGGCTGATAAGAGAAATTCATGCTCGAGAGAAAATTGCCTTATTGACGGGTGGCACTATGCTCTACTTCAGTGCGCTGCAGCGAGGGTTATCAAAAATGCCGGGCGCGAATCTTATGGTAAGAAAAAAGCTTAATGATTTGGCAGATGAGAAAGGCTGGGAGTTTATGCATGCAAGGCTCAATGAGATTGATCCTCAAGCCGCCGCACGAATTCATCCAAATGACCCGCAGCGCATTCAACGTGCCTTAGAGGTTTATGAGCTTAGTGGGATTCCAATTACTACTTGGCAGGCAAAATCAAGCAAGTTAAATTTACCGTTTCGTGCGTTGAAGATGGCGTTGATTCCCGAGGATCGCGGCTTGCTGCATCAGCGCATTGAGCAGCGATTCAATCAGATGATGGAGGAAGGTTTTTTGCTAGAAATGAAAGCACTTTACCAGCGTGGCGAGTTGAATTCAGAGTTACCCTCTATGCGATCTGTAGGCTATCGACAAGCCTGGATGTACCTTGATGGCGATTATGATCTTGAGGCTATGCGCGAAAAAGCGATTGTCGCGACGCGGCGACTTGCTAAACGGCAGCTTACTTGGTTGCGGAGTGAAATAGGCCTCACAACCCTTTCGGCTGAACAGTACGATATTCATGATATCTGTCATAAAATTCGCTCACATTTGGCATAATTGAACTGGTACACTGTGACTTACTGAGAAGTAACCATGGTTGTGGTGACAACTCAACCCAGAAGACAATAACAATAACAAAAACTAGAGGTGTTACAGTGATGTCAAAAGGCCAAACATTGCAAGAGCCCTTCCTTAATGCATTGCGCAAAGAAAAAATTCCTGTTGCAATCTATCTTATAAATGGAATTAAACTACAAGGTCAAGTGGATTCGTTTGATCAATTTGTAGTGCTGCTAAAAAACAGTGTTAATCAAATGGTATACAAGCACGCTATCTCAACCATTGTGCCAACACGCATGGTAAAAATCCCTTTTAATGAAGAGCAACCTGAATAGTAGTCTTTTGGTATTTATAATGCTGGAGCGGTTAATTGTTTGAGCGTCCAGATGTAGGTGAGCGCGCGATCCTCGTGCATGTTCGTTTTCGAGGTGCTGCCAATAACCAAGACTTGGGCGAATTCAAAGAGCTGGTGCAATCAACCGGTGCTGAAATTGCAACAGTAATTTCAGTACAACGCAATATTCCTGAAGCAAAATATCTCATTGGTAGTGGTAAAGTCGATGAGCTTAGTGGTTTAGTGCATTCACTAGATGCGGATCTTGTCATTTTTAACTACTCCTTATCTCCAAGTCAGGAGCGCAACTTAGAAAATACTTTCAAGAAAAGAGTATTAGATCGAACCGGACTCATACTTGATATTTTTGCGCAACGTGCGCGCTCATACGAAGGCAAGCTGCAAGTTGAACTTGCACAATTACGATTTTTATCAACTCGCTTAGTGCGTGGTTGGAGTCACTTGGAGCGTCAAAAAGGCGGTATTGGTTTGCGCGGACCAGGTGAAAAACAACTTGAGTCAGATAGGCGTATCGTAGGGCAAAGAATTAAGCAGCTTTCAAAACGCTTAGATAAATTACGCCAGCAACGTGATCAAGGCCGTGCGGCGCGGCGTAAAACTACAACTCCAACCGTTGCGATAGTGGGTTATACCAATGCTGGTAAATCGACGTTGTTCAACGCGCTTACGGACGCCAAGGTGTATTCCGCCGATAAACTTTTTGCCACGCTGGATCCTACTTTGCGACGCATGCAAATTTCTAAAGGCCAGCATGTGGTACTGGCGGATACCGTTGGGTTTATTCAAGATTTGCCACATGATTTGATTGAAGCATTTCATGCAACTTTGCAGGAAACTCACGACGCAGATTTGATTTTGCATATCGTCGATGCCAGCGATGAGAATCGCGACAATAATATTGTGGAAGTTGAGTCGGTGCTAAAGCAAATTGATGCGCTGGGAGTGCCTCAAATCATGATTTATAATAAAATAGATCAGATCGATATGCTGCCAAACGTCCAATTAGGCGAGCATGGCAATATACAGCAAGTTTGGGTATCAGCCTTGTATGGCCGGGGGATAGACATATTGATTAAGGCATTACAGCAGTATTTTGGATTTAAATCTAAACGTATTTGGCTACGTTTCCCTCCTTCAGCAGGCAATTTACGCAGTGAGTTGTATAATAAGGACGAAGTCGTGCAAGAATTTGTCGATGATGAGGGTTATTGGCAGATTGAGGCTGAGGTTCCTTGCCAAAGGCTGAAAAGGTATACGGAATTTCAAATTCCTGTACAGTCTGAACAACTAGCTAGTTAATAAGCTGATTTTTTCTTACGGCTTGATAGAATGTCGAGCTGCGTCATATAAAATGTTAATTTAGTAATCACTCACGGAGAAAACCATGCCTTGGAATAGCCCAGGTGGCAATAAAGATGATGACCCTTGGAGTCGGAAATCAAAGAATCAGGGGCCCCCAGACCTAGATGAAGTATTTCGTAATCTAACTAAAAAATTCGGCGGAATTTTTGGGTCGGGTTCTTCGGGTAATTCTAAAAGACCCGGTGGGAGCTCAATTTTTTGGCTGGCATTGATAGCACTCGTTGCAGTGTGGGGGCTCTATGACCGATTCGGTTTTTATACCATTCAACCGGCCGAAAGAGGTGTAGAACTTCGCTTTGGGCAATTCGAAAGAATAACCGAGGCGGGATTAAGGTGGCATTGGCCGTTTCCAATCGAGAAGGTCGAAATTGTTAATGTGGATGAAGTGCGTGTGGTATCCAATAGAACTTCGATGCTGACGCAAGACGAAAATATCGTTGAGGTGTCTCTAGAAGCGCAATACAAAATTAAAGATGTCAAAGATTATCAGTTTAATTTAAAAGATCCCGATAAAACCGTAAAAGATGCAATGGAAAGTGCCTTGCGTGAAACCGTGGGTAAAAATACCATTGATTTTGTTTTGTTTGAAGGTCGTGCACAGATTTCAAGCATTACCAAAGAGCTTTTACAGGGCATTATGGATGAGTACAAATCTGGCATATATATTCAAAAAGTTAACTTAGAAAAATCCTTGCCTCCCGATCCGGTTAAGGCGGCATTTTCAGATGCGATTAAGTCTCGTGAGGACTATGATCGTTATATAAAAGAATCAGAAGCGTATGCGAACAGTGTGCTTCCACAAGCGCGTGGTCAAGCAGCAAGGTTATTGCAGGAAGCCAGTGCATATCGGGATCGTGCAATTGCAAACTCAGAAGGTGAGGCCAAGCGATTTTTAAAATTGTTAGCGGAATACGAAAAAGCGCCCGCGGTCACACGTGAGCGCTTGTATCTTGAAGCGGTAGAATCTGTATACGCAAATAGTAATAAAGTACTGATGGATGTTGAGGGAGGAAATAATATTATTTACTTGCCGCTAGATCAAATCGTTAGGCAGCGTTCGAGAATGGGTGAATCTAATACAGCACAAGGCTACTTCGAACCTGAAAAATTTGGCTTAAATAATCAACAGAGCAGTTCAGTTCGCACTGAACGCGGTAGAGAGAGTCGCTAAAAATGAATATAAAAGTAATTGTCGGGATATTAGTAGCGGCGTTGATTGTGATCTATTCGTTTACCTATCAGGTGGATGAAAGAGAAAAAGCGATTAAGTTGAGATTTGGTGAAATTATAGAGTCCAAAATGGAGCCAGGGCTTCACTTTAAAATTCCAGTTATGAATACAATTGGGAAATATGATGCGCGTATTCTTACTTTAGATGTCCCACCGACAGAATTTCCCACTAGCGAGAAAAAATACGTAAAAGTCGATTTCTTCGCAAAGTGGCGTATTAATGACGTAGAGATATATTACAAGGCAACAGGTGGCCAAGAATCACGGGCTAATCAACGCTTAGAGTTAATTCTTGTTGATGGTTTAAAAAATGAATTTGGTACGCGTACCATACAAGAAGTGGTTTCGGGTGAACGCCTTGAGATTATGAATGTTATTCAATTGCAATCCAACGAAGAGGCCAAAAACTTTGGTATTGAAGTAGTGGATGTAAGAGTGAGTAAGATTGATCTACCTGATGATGTAAGTGAATCTGTATTTAATCGTATGCGTGCTGAACGAGATCGTGTTGCGAAAGATTTTCGTGCGCGAGGTAGAGAGAAGGCAGAAGTGATTCGAGCGACTGCGGATAAAGAACGCACCGTCATTTTGGCGAATGCATATAATGAATCAGAGCAAACGCGCGGTGATGGCGATGCGAAGTCAGCAGAAATTTATGCCAATGCATATCAAAAGGATGAGGAATTTTATAGCTTTACCCGTAGCTTAAAGGCCTATATCAATACCTTTAATAGTAGTAATGATATTTTGATTATGAAGCCTGATTCTGAATTTTTTCGCTACTTTAAAAAATCTAAACCAAACTAATAATTCTCTTAGAAGCCTGTTTTCATGTGGAGTGATTTATTGGTCGTTATTGCGCTGGTGCTTGTGCTTGAAGGCATTATTCCATTTTTAGCACCTGAAAAATTTAGACAGGCTATGGCTCAACTCAGTCAACTGTCTGGTCAGGCGCTACGTATAATCGGCTTTGTGAGCATGACACTTGGAATTATCTTTCTCTATATTATAAAACTGATCAAATAATCTCCCATGAGTAGTGAAGATCGCTGGTTATTGCCAGAAGGCATAGAAGAGTCATTGCCCGATGAAGCGGCTTGGCTTGAACATTATCGACGCAGCTTGCTCGATATGTTTTCTACCTGGGGTTATGAACTCGTGATCACACCGTTGATTGAATATTTAGACTCATTATTAATTGGCCCAAGTGATGATTTAGATTTGCAAACTTTTAAGCTTACAGACCAACTTACTGGCCGCATGATGGGTGTGCGAGCAGACATGACATCCCAAGTTGCGCGTATTGATGCGCACATGTTGAAACGCGAAGCTCCAACGCGGTTTTGTTACTTAGGCACGGTTTTGCATACACGGCCGAGTGGGCGTGACTTAACGCGCAGTCCATTGCAATTGGGAGCCGAACTCTATGGCCATGCAGGCGTAGATAGTGATGTGGAAGTAATTTGCTTAATGCTTGAAACGTTGAAGCTTGTCGGAATTGAAAATATTTGTCTGGATTTGGGCCACGTTGGTATTTATACCAGTTTGATGAGACAGGCAGGGTTAAATGCAGAGCAACAAAAATCATTGCAAGCACTGCTGCAACAAAGAGCTTTGCCCGAGTACGAACAGTTTTTATCGGCTTGTTCTTTAGAAGAGGAATGGCAAGAAATTTTAATGGCACTCTCGGACTTGAGTGGCAATGAAGGCATGCTTGACTCTGCAAAAAAGGTTTTGCAGAACACAAATAGTAGTGTCATTGAAAATATAAATTATGTAGAAGAGCTATCTAAACGAGTAATGCAACGTAGTCCTGAAATCCAAATACATTTTGATTTTGCTGCATTAAGTGGATATCGCTATCAAAATGGTGCGGTTTTTGCAGCGTATATATCAGGTCAGGGTGAGCAGATTGCTCGAGGGGGTCGTTACGATGCGATTGGTGAAGTGTTTGGCCGTTCGCGTCCTGCAACGGGGTTTAGCTTAGATTTAAAAGCGCTTGCAAAAATTTCCCCTCATGCGCTGCAAGCCATTCAAGGGATATTTGCACCCAATGATGATGATCCGCAACTGCACGAAAAAATTATGCAATTAAGAGCGCAAGGTGAGAGAGTGATTTGTGAGTTATCAGGCCAATCGGGCGACGCCTTGAGTATGCAGTGCAATCGAATTTTGAATAAAGAAAAACAACAATGGATCGTTAAGGAACGCAAATAAAATAATTATGGCTAAGAGCGTAGTAATACTTGGGACCCAATGGGGTGATGAGGGTAAAGGTAAAATTGTTGACATGCTCACGAAGCAAGCCGATGCCGTAGTACGATTTCAAGGCGGCCATAATGCAGGCCATACCATTGTGGTGAATAATCAGAAAACAGTTTTACATTTGGTACCTTCTGGTATTTTACGCGATAGCGTTGAATGCCTTATAGGTAACGGCGTTGTGCTCGCGCCGGATGCATTGCAAGAAGAACTTAGTATGCTCGAGAGCCAAGGTGTTCCTGCAGCAGAGCGATTAGGTATTTCTCCAGCCTGTCCATTAATTCTGCCGTACCATATTTTATTGGATCAGGCGCGTGAGAAAGCACGCGGTAACGCGGCGATCGGTACTACCGGGCGTGGTATTGGTCCAGCCTATGAAGACAAAGTTTCGCGTCGAGGAATACGTGTTGCAGATTTATTTAACGAGCAGAATTGTAATCAACGTTTAGAAAACATTCTCGATTACCATAACTTTGTATTGAAAGAATATTTCAAACATGAAACTGCAAACATAGACGAAGTAAAAAATCTTTGTAGACTGTACGCAGAAATGCTTGCGCCTCTGGTAACGGATGTGTCTGCCAGAGTTCATGAATTACGTGCGAGCAATAAGAATATTCTGTTTGAGGGTGCGCAAGGCACATTGCTGGATATCGACCACGGTACCTATCCGTTCGTAACCTCATCCAATACGACTGCAGGGGGTGCGTGTACCGGTAGTGGCGCAGGACCAGGGATGCTTGATCATGTGCTTGGCATTGTTAAAGCTTATACCACTCGAGTGGGCAGCGGACCTTTCCCAACGGAACTATTTGATGAAGTGGGCGAGCGGCTCGCTAGTCGCGGTAAAGAATTTGGCGCTACCACGGGTCGTGCAAGACGCTGTGGCTGGTTAGATGCGGTAGCCTTGCGTCGTGCGATGCAAGTAAATGGCGTAACAGGGTTGTGTATTACAAAACTAGATGTGTTAGATGGTCTCGAAACCTTAAAAATTTGCACGGAATATAAGTATCAAGGCCAAGCATTACATTTGTCACCCATGGATGGCGGGGCCTTTGATCAATGTGAGCCGGTGTATGAAGAGCATCCGGGTAGGCCGGAGACTACATTAGCCGTTACTGAATTTGATCAACTGCCAAAACAAGCACAAGATTATCTAGATCGTATGCAAGCATTACTTGGTGTGCCGATTGATATTATTTCAACCGGTCCGGATCGGGCACAAAATATTATTTGTAAGTCTATATTCTAGATTTTAATAAATAAGACTCAACTAGAAACCAGTCAGTAACTTTCCCGTTTGTACGGTAAAGGTCCAGTCGCCGGCAATGTAAAAGTTTAGAGCAAGTCTTTTCAAGACTTTTCTGTATATTTTTCTTCGTTTCTATCTCAAGATATCCATACAATAAACTTAGATGCGGCATAAATACTTCATCTGTTTTATGCGCAAGTGCGCTTATTGTATTTTCATGCAGTTTACTTAAAGCCTGCGTGAGCTCAGCTTGAACGAAAAAATTACGATAGTATGTTTCTGTATAGGCAATATTTTGTAATTGGAGATCAATTTGTTGTGTTTGATCAATAATGCTTACACAGGCCTGTTTTATGCTGTCGCTATCAGTGGTAATGCCTGAAGCCAGGGTGATATGTGGGGGGAATGGCATGGTGCGATAGCTGTGTGCTAATCTTGATATTATTTTTGCAAAGTCATCAATCTGTGTTTGTGCAGGCCTTAACCATAGCGAATAATTAATTGCATTTTTAACCATGAGCTTAGATAAAACGACTTTCTTAATTGTGGGTGGAGCAGGCTATATTGGCTCGCATATGACGCTCATGCTACACGAGCTAGGGCATCAAGTAATTGTTGTGGATAATTTATCTACCGGGTTTGAAGATGCTGTCATCGGCGCAAAATTTATTCGTGCAGACATTCATGATTATCATAATCTAGACCAGATATTTATGAGTCATAGCATTGATGTGGTAATGCACTTTGCAGCGCATATTGATGTCGGTGAATCGGTGCGTGACCCATTCAAATATTACCGAAATAACGTTGTTGCGACGCAGACTTTATTGGAATGCATGGTGGCAAATAAAGTAAATCATTTTGTGTTCTCTTCTACTGCAGCCATTTTTGGCGAGCCTGAATATGTGCCGATCGATGAAGCGCACATAAAGCAGCCTATTAATCCCTATGGGCACAGTAAGTTGATGGTTGAGCAGATGCTGGAAAGCTATGACCAGGCTTATGGACTAAAATCTATTTGTCTAAGGTATTTTAATGCGGCAGGGGCAGATCCAAAAACACGGCTCGGTGAACGTCATGATCCGGAAACCCATTTAATTCCATTAGTGTTGCAGGTTGCTTCGGGACGGCGCGATGCTATCAGTATTTTTGGCGATGATTACGACACTCAAGATGGCACCTGTGTTAGAGATTACATTCACATCGTTGATTTATGTAAAGCACATTTATTAGCGGCCGAGTGTATGCTGCGCGAAAAGGCCAGCCAACGGTTTAATTTGGGCAATGGGAATGGTTACAGCATCAAACAACTCATCGATATAGCGATGCGAGTGACCAATAAAGAAATCATAATTCAATCATCAAGTCGAAGGGAAGGGGACCCTGCAACCTTGGTGGCAGATTCGACTCTTGTGAAAAATATTTTAAACTGGGAGCCTGAATACCCAGATTTGGAAGAAATCATACTGCATGCTTGGAAATGGGAGCTCAAACATTTTAATCGCTAAGGCTAAGTAAGCATCAAAAGTTATAGTTGAGTTGGAATGCTGATATGTAAGCGGTGTCACCGTTGTTACGGTCGTTAAAGCTGAGTGGGATTCGTTTGGTAGTTTGACAACTGCTGGAGATGTGTTTGAAATCGAAGACCTCTAGCTGTTGTTAATTTAGCCAAACATTCAATTATCTATATTTCTCTTCCTTATTCTTTCCTCAATTTTCGGATAAAACTTTAATTAAATATACCTGTCATAAACATTAATACAGATAGCATGTCTGAAAAGTTTATTATTTGGCTTAGCTGTAGTGTAAATCGAATCGTATCTTTGAGTGTTGTAGTGATTATTAGGTGCTAAATAGCGGAGGGATTAATCATGTATAAGTATTTCATACTAGTCATCATTCTTGTAGGCAGTGCATTTCTAAGTGGTTGTGCAACATACCAAACACCGAGCAGGGAAATACAAGGCACGGTGGCCGGTGGCGTCATTGGCGGATTGTTAGGTTCAACCGTTGGCGATGGTCGAGGCCAAGTATGGGCTGCAGCTGCAGGTACTCTAATTGGAGCACTCGCAGGCGCGCATGTTGGGCGTCAACTTGATGAACTGGATCGTCGTCGGGCAGGGGAGACATTAGAAACTGCACGTACTGGTTCTTCAAGAGAGTGGGTTAATCCTGATTCAGGAACTGAATATACGATTACTCCAACCCGTACATATGACTCCGGTGAAGGAACCCCGTGTCGCGAATTCACTATGGATGCTGAAGTGGGTGGTGAAGCAGAGCAAATTTATGGAACCGCATGTCGTCAAGCAGATGGCAGTTGGAAGATGAGCGCATAACCAGGGCAAATTAAAATAGAGAAGACCAAAATAATAAATGTTTAAAAGCTTCGCATAAGCGAGGCTTTTTGTTTTCAGCTTAGAATACGGAAAAACTATTATTCTATTTGTAGAATTGTGTCTTGCTTCATAAAATTTAGATAATACAAAGTGATTGCATTGTATGACTCAATCTCAAATTCATGGATGTAAAAAGGAGGGTTAGTTTGAGAACAGGTAGAATAGAAGTGACTAATTGCCGCATGTGACAATGTGCCACACTCGTGTAGAAGATAAATATGTGAATATTTAGCAGGAGAGTGTATTCATGCGAATGACCGCTAACAACCCAAAGCGGACACTCAATTCCTAGCTATAGTAGTGGTTGAATAATTCGATCATATTCACTCTACGACCTTGGGTTAGCTAGTTTGTTTAATAACTCACCTTGTCTACACAGTTCATATAATCGAGTACGCTCAAATTATTTGAAAAACGAGAAATCATCGCAAAGGAACAGCGTTATAAAGAAATCAACCGACTTAGGCCTCGCCATCCAATGCGGTTCACTCAGTGATGATTTTTTCTGACCATTCGACATCCTCCACGAACGTATCAGGTGTTCCGATAAGCGCACCGGCGTCCGCAATATCTTTTTCGGTCACACCGCGAGCCCGTGAACACGCTCCACAGGATTCAATCCGTACTCCGAGCTTTATGCTCGCGTCCCACTGCTCTGCTACCGAAGGCCATCCGACGGGGATCAGATTCTCACGAACAACTGGCCGTGCCAGGGTCACCGCTTCACCGAGCAGGAATATTCGAACCTCGTGATCCGCGCTCGCCAGCGCGTTACCATGCCCGAACACCATTTCAGCATTTGTTGGGTTGTCGCTTCCCCATGAGGACTTCATAAATATATTTGCCATGACTTTACTCCTTATTTTTGTTTTATCGTTGATTCAAGCTCCTAACTCTGCTCGAACAGTGTGTTGATCCCACTTAGTGACTTATAGATTAATTTAAGCAATGCAATGATCGATTTTGGTCGACTCTGGGTATCAAAATAAACTTGTAAACCTGGCTGTGTTTATTTAGGGGGTTTCCATTGGCGACGGTTAATGGTTCGGTGTTTCTCATGATAACCTTTATCAACTGTAATCCGCCTAACTTGAGCCACACTCATTTTATCAAACTTTTCCCGATATTCTTCTCTCGTTAACGCTGGCATGATTTCACCTTAATAGTATTTCTAGCTA
>JAPUHH010000011.1 GCA_027297825.1 Gammaproteobacteria bacterium | reverse complement strand
CCTCGTCCAATAATTTCAAAAGATTGAACCAAGGGAACGCCAGCATTTAGCATGGTGGCAAGCATTCTTGCGAAAATAGAGATATCTTTGCTAACTATTTTTTTACCGCCAAATAATGGCTTTGGTTTTTTCTTGACTTTTAATGGGCTGATGCCTTGTCGACGTAAATCTGCTTTCAATAAAATTTCATTGGTAGCCTGCGCTTCACCTTTGATACGCGTACCTTTGCGGTCTACGCCTTCCCATAGGAAGAGAATTGCATCTGGTGCAGAAGCTGTAGCCATAACCTTAATCCTTCGTTACACGATTGAGTTCTTCAAGACTTAAAATACTTGCACGGACTTTTTCTAACCCCGAATCACGCAAATCTGGAAAGCCTTCCTTTTTTGCTTGTGCAGCAAGCTGTATGGCATTTCCATTTTCCATAATTAGATTTCCCATCTCTTCAGAGATCGCTAGAACTTGGAATATACCTATCCGTCCTTTGTAGCCGCTGTTGTTGCATTGGTCACAGCCATTCGCTTTAAAAATCTTCAATTTACCTGGCTCAAACTCCGACTCTAAAAATCCTTCTTCTATGAGCGCTTCTTTAGGAACGTCATCAGGTGCTTTGCATTGCTCGCATAATTTTCTAGCCAGTCGCTGAGCAATAATTAAGGTCACAGCAGAGGCAATGTTGTATGGGGGAACGCCCATATTTGACAGCCGTGTAAGTGTCTGTGGAGCATCGTTAGTATGCAAGGTCGATAGGACTAAATGACCGGTTTGAGCTGCTTTAATGGCTATTTCTGCCGTTTCTAGGTCTCGAATTTCCCCTACCATGATGATATCTGGATCCTGGCGTAGAAATGCGCGTAGTGCAGAAGCAAACGTCAGCCCAACTTTTGGATTCACATTTACCTGATTGACCCCTGGCATGTTGATTTCAGCAGGGTCTTCTGCGGTGGAGATATTTCTGTCTGGAGTGTTTAAAATATTTAGACCAGTGTAAAGTGAAACGGTTTTACCACTTCCCGTGGGTCCAGTTATCAGGATCAGTCCATAAGGTTTCGATAAAGCATTAAGGTATAGCTGCTTTTGATCTTCTTCGTATCCAAGAGCATCGATGCCTAATGTCGCACTGGTAGGGTCCAAAATTCGCATTACGATTTTTTCACCCCAAAGAGTTGGGCAAGTGTTGACACGAAAATCAATAGAGCGCTTTTTGGAAAGATTCATCTTGATGCGGCCATCTTGCGGTACACGACGCTCTGAGATGTCAAGGCGTGCCATAACTTTCAAGCGCGCGGTTATTCGCGGTGCTAAATTTCGTGGGGGGCTAGCTATTTCTTCTAAAATACCGTCTACACGAAAGCGGCAGCGGTAGGTTTTTTCATATGGCTCAAAATGAATATCAGAAGCTTTCTTGTTAATCGCATCTAACATCACTTTGTTAACGAAACGTACGATTGGAGTGTCATCTACATCAGGATCGCCGTCATCATCCTTGCTATCATCGCCACCTGAAATTATAAGATTATCCAGATCATCATCCAGCAATCCTTCCATAGATATAGATTTGTCGCCCATTTCAAGAGCTTTATCAATAATTGCTCCAAGCTTATCTTCTTCTACAAGAATAGCTTCTGTAGTAATTCCTGTGTTAAATTTAAATTCATCTAATGCAGCTAAATTCATTGGATCAGAAATTGCTACAAATAATCGATTGCCACGTTTTTGAATGGGTAATGCATGGTGACGTCGAATCAGTTTTTCGGGAACTAAATTACTAGGGATGGACTCAAGGTCAATAGAGTCTATGCTTAATAAGGGGATACCAAATTCATTGGAAGCTGAATGTGCTAAATCATTTGCAGCTAAAAGATTATTTTTTACAAGATAAGAAGTTAATGGAATACCATTGTCATGTGCTTTTTTTTGCGCTGTGGTAGCGTCCTGCTCGGACACAAATCCGTCATTGATAAGCCTGCGTGCTAAACCACTTATTCTAATTGTTGAGGCAGCAGTAGCCATTTAGTATTCTCTAATTAAAAGACTAATAATAACAGATGGTTAATGAGAAATTCAGCTAATATATATGCCATCTGGTGGATGATTAACGCCCTTGAGTCATTCTAGAGACTAAAGCATCGATTGAAAGCTTCTAAAAATGATCTATCAGTTAATGATGTCGTCCTTCATTCCAGCAATAGTCAATGTTTAAAAACATTTTGAAGACTAGGTTTCGCTTGGTGGTCATGTTTATCTGATATTCGGTATCTTGATAAGTAATTGAATAGATTAAGGTAATTTTTTTGCATGCAAAAATTAAGTAAATTGCATTGTTTGGTGCTTGTTGGGAGGGGATATGTAGTGTGGGTAGATTGTTAAAGGTTTATAACTGATCAATGCCTTAACAGATAGTTAATGAAGTGGATAGATAATATGAAATTTATACTAAATTTTTCTCAAAGAGCATGCTGCATAGTTGAATATATTAATTGGTATAATGTTGACTGAAGAAACTTAAAATTGCCAAATCCTGATTCTTTGCAAGTCGCTGTGTTGACGACATCTTTTCCTTTAGAGCCAACTTCGACAAGTGGTATATTTGTTCAACGCCTTGTTCAGAATTTACCCTCATGTATTGATGCGATCGTCGTGACGCCGTGTGCATCTAAGCTTGCTAGCTTGGTTAAAATAACTAGATATAAAACAACCTGTTTTAAATACGCGCCTCGTACATGGCAGGTATTAGCGCATGAGCCCGGAGGCATTCCAGTAGCACTTCGTCGAAGAAAAGCTCTAATACTATTGTTACCAGTATTTTTGGGTGCAATGTTTATTGCATGTTTAAGGGTCTCAAGAACGTGTAATTTAATTCATGCTAATTGGTCTGTTAATGGTTTGGTAGCTGGTATGGCAGGGATTATTACGGGCACTCCTGTTATAACGACTTTAAGAGGTGCTGATGTAACAAAGGCGGAAAAATCTAAGCTTTATGAAATTATATTGAGATTGTGTCTATGTTTAAGCAAGAAGCTTATTGCAGTTAGCGAAGCCATATACAATCAATTAGCAAATGATTTTCCAGAGCACATTGATAAGCTTGTATTTTTACCGAATGGCGTAGACCAAAGTTTTCTTAAAATCTCTCATTGCGATAAAAGCATACAAAGCAAAAATAATAGTGCATTACAAATTTTGACAATAGGCAGCTTAATACCAAGAAAGGGTATTAAAGATATTATAGAGGCTCTAGGGTTAATCAAAGAGCAAGGGTCAACTTTTGAATTTAAAATAATCGGTGCAGGAGCTGAAGAAGACAATCTCAAACAACTTGCTATTTCTTCAGGTATTTCTGATCAGGTTCATTTTTTAGGAAATATATCCCCGCAGGAAATTCCACATCATTTTGCAAAAGCAGATCTATTTGTCTTGGCAAGCTATAGTGAGGGTCGACCCAATGTAATTCTAGAATCGTTAGCTGCAGGTGTCCCGGTCATAGCGACTCAAATTGATGGAGTGATAGAATTAATAAAAGAAAATATTACAGGGTTATTATTTACTCCCGGCGATGCATCAAATCTTGCTAAACAAATAAACCGTGTTAAAGATGATCAAGCATTTCGGCATGAGTTGGCCCAAAGAGGGAAGGAGCTGATTCTAGGGAAAGGGCTGCTTTGGCCCAATGTGGGTGTGCAGTATGCTGAAATTTATAATCAAGTGATTCTTGGTAATGACAAGGATAGAGTTTAAGTGTGTGGCTTAATATTTTCGTACCGAGATGATCTGAATAAATCCGAACAGCATAACAAAGCTTCTAAAGCACTTGAGCGCATCGCTCATCGCGGGCCAGATGCTCATGGGATAATACAAAAACCTTCTGTCACGATAGGCCATAGCCGTTTATCTATTATCGATCTTACGGCTAGCATTCAACCGATGGTTGATTCATCGAATCGCTATACACTTTCGTACAATGGAGAAATATATAACTATAAGGTAATTAGAAAAGAGTTAGAACAGCGATGGCAATTCAAAACTCAAGGAGATACGGAGGTGCTATTGGCAGGATTGGTAATTTATGGGGAGGATTTCCTGCAAAAAATTGAGGGTATGTGGGCGTTTGCTCTTTGGGACGAGCAAGAAAAATCATTACTACTAGCTCGCGATAGAATGGGTAAAAAGCCTCTGTATTATCAAGCTACAACAGAGAAATTTTTTTGCGCATCTGAGTTGTCTGCGCTTGCGTGTTTAGTTGATTTTTCTTGGGACGAAGATCTTAATAGTACAGCGGATTACCTTCGCTATGGTTTTTGTTTGCCTGGGCATACAGCATATAAAAATGTGTATGAAGTTTTGCCAGGCCATTCTTTGACTTGGTCCTTTGGAGAAAATCCAAGGCTAAATCCGTATTGGTCTTTATCTTTTGATTCTTATGCTGGAACAAGACTCCAAGCTCGACAAGAATTAGATGAGAAACTTACTGCTGCAATTCAAAAGAGGCTAGTTGCAGATGTGGAGGTGGGCGCATTCTTATCTGGTGGGATAGATTCCTCTTTAGTTGTAAGCATTATGGCGAAGCGGTTAGGGGTTAAGCCTAAAACATTCACAATTGGATTTTCTGATCATACCTATGACGAACGAGAATATGCTCGTTTAGTTGCGCGTGAATGTGGTACTCAACATTTTGAGGAATGTTTGTCGAATTGGGATGTAGGAGAACTACGGTCATTAGTTCTCAAAAATGTGGGTCAGCCATCTGCTGATTCTTCGTTGCTGCCTACTGCACTGGTATCTAAGCTTGCATCCAAACATGTAAAAGTTGTTTTGTCAGGGGACGGGGCCGATGAGTTATTTAGTGGCTATCAACGCTATCAAGCACGCATGCTAATGCGGTGGTACACACGCTTGCCTAATTTTATGCGCGATAGCGTAGAGCACTTTATTCGGTTGCTTCCAGAGCCAATGTCCCACCATAGTCACAGCTTGTTAAAGAAAGCACACTTATTTCAAGATATTCTTAAGCGATCTCAAGCAAATCAACCATACATTGCGCCATTAATGTATTCTGCTGAAGATTTCTCTCTATTGGCTCCTGATTTAATTACTAACGGGCATAAGGTTTATACCTTGCCTGATGAAACACACGTGGACGATATCCTGTCAATGATGGCAGCAGATGCAATTGTTTACTTACCGCAAGATATTTTAACTAAAGTTGATCGTGCTTCGATGGCATATTCTCTAGAAGTGAGAGCCCCTTTTCTTGATACTGAGGTCATAAAGCTAGCATATTCTTTACCAGCACATTGGCATAGAAGACAATTAAAAGGAAAATGTATGTTACGGGAGACATTTAAGGAATTGCTCCCTAAGAGTATATGGTCTCGCAGGAAACAAGGATTTGCAGTGCCACTTCATGCGTGGTTTCGTAAAAAACTTGGTTTAGAATTCGAAGCGTTGCTTGAGGATTCACATGTCCCGCTAAATAAAAAATTTATTCGCACAATGTTATCCGAGCATCGCCAATGTTCACGTGATCATGGTTACAGGCTTTGGGGTATTTATATTTATCTATTATGCCAACATCAAAAAAGCCAACTAGAATTCTGACGAGTTACTATCGTCCTAAACCAGGCGGCCTGTGTAAACGTTTATTCCGTACTATAAATTCACTTCTAATAGAAGGCCACGAAATCCACTATTTATCAGTAGTGAAATTTCCTATTGATCATAAAAATTGCTATTTTCATCGTTTCCCTTGGCCAGAAAGTAAGACAGAGACATCCACGTTTTGGATTTGTTTTCATTTGGCCGCGCCATTAATACTTCTTTGTATTGGTATAAAGTATAAAATTACACATTCATTTGCATTTAGTACTAACTACGCTTTTTTCTTGCAACCATTGCGTAGAATTCGATCAATTCCATTGTCTTTATTTCTAAGAGGGGATGCAATTGAAAATCATATAATTAAAGGTAAGCATGCATGTTTATTAAGACTTGAAAAGGTGATTGAAGGGATTGCTATTCAAGGAGTAAATTTATATGGAGTTTCAGAAGCTCTAATCAATGTCGTTTTACAGAGGCATAACAGAGTCAAGCCATATAAGTCGGGCGTAATTCGCAATGACATTGTTGAACTAGCTAATCGAAGTAAACGGATACTTAATAAACCACTAAAGCTAGTTTGTGTGGGTATATTAGAAAAGCGAAAAAATCAGATGTTGCTTATAGAGTGTATGCAATCGATTTGTGCGAAAGAAGCGGTGCTGTACTTTTATGGAGTGGGGCCAAAAGAAAGCGAACTAAAAGAACTAGCAAAGAAGCTCGGGGTGAGAGATAAGGTTTGCTTTAAGGGATGGGTGGAGTCATCGATAATCTGGCCGAATGCAGATCTTTTACTTCAGCCTTCTATGCATGAGGGCGCACCAAATTCTGTTTTGGAGGCATTAGCAAGTGGTGTGCCGATTTTAGCAAGCAATATACCAGAGCATAAAGAAATACTTCCATCGTATAATCTTATAAATATTGATGGCCCTAAATACTGGGTTGAAACAATTAATGAAATCTTATTTGATGTGGATACTAGGTTGACCAAATTGCTAGAAAGCCAAGCTCCTTATGCTGAAAAACTATGCTTTGACTGGGAGAAGGAAATGCGTAAAAGAATTTTGGCAGAGGTATAAATTTCATTAAGGAAGCTTTTAAAAATATCAGAATTATAAAGTCTATTGCATCGGTAACTATTCTTAACATAGTTGCTCGTGCTTTTCATCTTGCATTGTTTTTGATAATTGGAAACTATTTCGGTATCAGCCCTGAAACGGAAATAGTGTTTTTTTTGTATGCGCCATTAGTGCTAATTATGTCAGTTGCTTTAGGTGTCACGGATGTCGTCGTCATGCCTACCATGCATAGAGCGGAAACAATAAGTAGTTCTGGTGTAGTAGAAGCTGCATTTTTTAGATGGGCGCTTCTAATTGTGCCAATTGCAACTATTGCAATATTGTTGATCACATGGATTTTTGTAAAAGAAGCTAATGTGAAAGTAGTTTTGTTATTGGTACCGATACCAGTATTATCTTCATTCTCATCTATCTATATAGGTTTATTAAATGCTCAAGGTAAGCATAGTCATGCTGTACTCGGGCCTATATATGGGTCAATAATTTCAATATTTGTTGTATTTATTTTTTCACCATCAGCGGAAAGTTTGGCTTTAATATTTTTATTATTTGAATGTGGCAAAACTGCGGGGCTTCGGTGGCATGTAATGCCTGTAAATAGAAAAATAACTGGCATGTCTAATAAAAGCAGAAATCTTCTGCGAAAAGCATTAAAAGATGGCAAGTGGCAAGCTCTTGGCTCATTTTTAATAGCACTTAATCCATTGATAGATATTTTATATGCGCGTTCACTAGCAATGGGTTCAATTACAAGCATTGAATATACAAGTCGTCTTTGGAATCTTGTTCCACTCTTTTTTACAGGCTTGATCGTCACAGCATATGCAAAAATGAGTCGCTCAGCTGCTAGTAACTGTTTTGATAAATATTACGTAAAGAAGACGGCATTTAATGCAGGAGTTTTTGCAACTATTCTGAGTGTAATTGTGATTATATTCAGTAAGCCTCTAATTGTAATTTTATATAGTTACGGGTCGATAAGCTCACAAGACCATTCTATATTGTCAAACCTGTTATCATTTTATTTATTAGGTGCTGCGCCCTTTATTGCAGGTATGGTATATTCCCGCGCTTTTAGTGCTCAAGGACGAGTTAAAATACTTGCACATGTTGCATTAGTTAGTGTTTTGTGTAATTTGGTGTTTAATTTTATTTTTATTAAATATTTGGGGTTAAATGGAATTGCGTTTGCAACAGCTATGTGTCATCTGGTTAGTTTGGTGCTTTTCATTTGGTTATTTAATAATACGAAAAAAGTTTTATAATTTGATTATAATTCCCTGGGCTGTTGGCAGGTGAACTATATGTTCTTCTTTATTCTTCATAAATTCTTCGGCGGCTTTGTAAGCGCCGGGACATGTAGTTGCTCCATAATCATCCATAATAATTACACCGCCTGATGTCATTCTTGGGTAAAAAAAAGTTAAGCTGTCAAGTGTCGGTTGATAGAGATCAACATCAATGTGAACAAGCTTAAAACGTTCATATTTTACTTCTGAGAATCTTTCAGGTATCCAGCCTTTATAGGTAGAGATATTTTTAAATTCTTTAAGTGTCTCTTTTAGTTTCAATTCTGAAGAAGATAAGTCTCCTTGTTTCCAATATGCGTGAGCGCCGATATTTTCCTGATCAGATTTGTCAGGGTCTGAGAGGCCCTCGAATGAATCAAAAATCATAAAAGGTGTATCTGGTGACTCGGACGCAATAAAGTACGCTGATGCTCCTTCGTAACAGCCACACTCTGCCATATATCCAGGTATTGAACTTGTGTATTTTGTAAATTCTTTTAGTACGAATTTTCTATCTTGAGAATATGGATTGCCTGGAGATAATTTTTTGTACGTATTCAAAAAAGCGTGATCTTCTCGCCAAAGTTTATAATCATCACTAAGAGGGAAATCACCAAATAAAGATGCAGCTATACGCGCGCATTCTTGCCTTACACGTCTTCTTTTAAATGGATCACGTGATAAGAGCCATGTTGCAGATTTTAAAATACGTTTTATGCTATACATAAAAGTAAATAGTCTGTTTATAGGTTGAGTGCTCTAAGTTAGATTTTATTAAAAAATATATTTTTTCTTTATTGCAACTTATGTTCATGATATTTAACATTTTTGGAATACAAATTCATTGCATCCAATGCCAGTTTTTATTTTAGTATTTAATGACCTGAATCCCCGATCATAGAAAAAGTCTAGGATTTCTTGTGCACTGGCAGTTTCAAATGGATAGCCACCGACCCAATCAATGGAATCATTCCATAAGCTCATTCCGCGCTCAGAGCCTTTATACCAGCTGCCAGGAGGAGTTGCTTTTAAAATTCCACTAACTGTACGATTTACTACAGCAATAGTGTGGTAAGCAGCTGCAATGATGAGCTTTAACGGGTTGCTAGATTTATTGTAGATAGATTTTATAGATGCCCAAATTTTGCTTTGATAGCCTTGATTGTTATAAATACTAATGAATAGAAGCCCATTTTTTTTTACCGGGATGGTGATATTTTCTAATGCTTGCCACATATTACCTGTGTGGTGTAACACCCCCCACGAATACACAACATCAAATTCTTTTAATTCTGTCATCCATTTTACATCTAAGGCATTTCCTTCCAATATCTTCCAATTTCGAAAAGGGCCATATTTATTATTTAAAAGATGAGCGCATTCTGTACTATCCTTATCTACGTCAAATGAAACCACCTCTTCTGCTTCTAATTCTATTGCTGAGAGTGAAAAAAGTCCGCTACCACATCCTGCATCGAGAAATCGCAAATCCTTCAAGTCAGTTTTACCGAGCATGTTGCATAGTGATATTTTAGCGGCACTGATACGTGTAGGATCAATTTTTTCTATATAATTTCGCCAATTTTTTCCAAATTTAAATGTAGGTGTGGCGTTGCTCATTTCATTTGCGTCTATTTTGAATAAAGAAATAAGAGTTTTGATTCAAATGTATATTTAAAATTTAGATTTATTTGCGAAGTATTGCATGATAGCCGAATGGCATTAACTCATCCTCTCCTCCAAAAAACGAAAAAAACCAGCCAAATGCATTAATTAATGGGATAAAAAGAGCCAGTAAAGGGAATGCAATAATAACTAATGGGTTATAGCCAGCGCATAGATTTAGAAACTGTTTTGTTGCTGCAATATTGCAAAGTAAAGCAGCTGTCTCAGATGGTTTTCCTCGATATCCATCTTGTATAAGTGAAAAGCCGTGGCGGGAAAATAATTCATGCAGGCCATATTTTGTCCAGCGATGGAAGTCAAAAGGTGCATCATGAATTGGGTATAGAAAAGGAACTGTAACGATTAGCGCTCCCCCATTTTTTAGTACGCGATGCGCTTCGGCTATCGCGGCATTAGGATTGGGAAGGTGTTCCAATACCTCTAGGAGTGCAACCGTTTCGGCACAGCCTTCTGCGAATGGTAGATGTTGTGCATTTCCGTACACTTCTGGCTTGGAATCGTATAGTTTGACAGCAGTTTTGTAATAATCTAATCCAAAGTATTGG
>JAPUHH010000109.1 GCA_027297825.1 Gammaproteobacteria bacterium | reverse complement strand
GGCGCATCTCAGCGCAGAGTACCGCGTTTGTTAATGAGGCTTATACCGCCTTAAAAAGTGACTTAAAACGCGCACACTATTTGTTAAAGCTAAGAGATGTAGGATTCAATGCAGATACAGAAACCTCAAGTGATGTGGAATTTCTTATGCAACAATTGGAGTTGCATGAGCGTGTGGATGAAGTGGGAAAAGCAGCGGATCCTATCGCAGCATTAGAGGTGTTAGCTCAAGAATTAAAACAGCAACAAGCACAGTTGATCGAGCAGTTTTCAATTCAATACACGGAAGAAAATTTAACGGAAGCTAAAAATACCGCACTTAAGTTACAATTTTATGAGCGGTTGACTAGCCAGCTTAGAAAAAAACAAGAACATTACGAAGAAGAGCTTCTCTGATTATCTCATGGCCTTATTGCAAATATCCGAACCTGGTCAATCCACCGCACCGCACGAGCATCGACTCGCGGTGGGTATTGATTTGGGCACCACTAATTCATTGGTCGCTTCGGTTCGAAGTGGTGTGGCAGAAACCTTAGCGGATGAGAAGGGTGTTCATATTCTTCCATCCGTAGTGCGCTATATGCAGGATGGCAAAATAGTGGTGGGCGTCTCGGCACTGGCTCACGCTACAACAGATCCACTCAATACTCTGGCTTCCGTAAAACGGATCATGGGTCGGTCGATTGATGATCTTTCTAGTTTACAGGGCTACCTGCCATATCAATTTATGGATCAAGGCCATAGTGTGCCACGAATTCAAACGGTTGTTGGGCCCGTTACGCCTATAGAAGTATCTGCTGAGATCTTAAAAGTGCTGCGCTATCGAGCAGAAGCTAGTTTGGGTGGTGAGCTTGCGGGTGTGGTCATCACGGTGCCAGCGTACTTTGATGATGCGCAACGCCAAGCGACAAAAGATGCAGCAAGGCTTGCGGGCTTAAATGTATATCGATTGTTGAATGAGCCAACCGCAGCGGCCGTAGCCTATGGGTTGGATCAGCAAGCAGAAGGTGTAACGGCTATCTATGATTTGGGTGGTGGCACGTTTGATATCTCGATACTGAAGTTAAAAAAAGGTGTGTTCGAGGTGTTATCAACGGGCGGTGATACTGCCTTAGGCGGAGATGATTTTGATCGAGAAATTGCAGCTTGGATTATGCAGCAAGCTCAATTAAGTGGCCAAGGTGATCACAAATTCATGCGCAGAGTCATGACAGAGGCGAGGCGCGCTAAAGAAGCGTTAACGAATGCAGAAAAGGTGTTGATCACTCTGCAATTGGAAGATCGCTCAAGTTTTGAAATAGAATTTACGCGCCAGCAGTTTGAGAAACTAATCGACCCCTATGTAAAAAAGACCATCGCTTGGTGTAGAAAGACATTGCGTGAAGCTGAAATTGAGGTGGCGAAGGTCGAGCACATTGTAATGGTAGGGGGGTCAACTCGGATTCCATATGTGTGTAATCGGATACATGAATTTTTTGGCAAGCGGCCTTTGGTCGAGATTGATCCAGACATGGTAGTCGCAGTGGGTGCAGCTCAACAAGCCGATGCGCTTGCGGGAAATAAGCCGAATGAAGAAATGCTATTGCTGGATGTGTTGCCGCTATCGTTGGGTTTGGAAACCATGGGTGAATTAGTTGAGAAAGTGATCCAACGCAATACCGTAATCCCAGTGGCAAGAGCGCAGGAATTCACTACTTTTAAAGATGGACAAACAGCTATGCATATTCATGTATTGCAAGGAGAGCGTGAGAAAGTAGGGGATTGTCGTTCCTTGGCTACCTTTGATTTAACCAATATCCCACCAATGGTCGCAGGAGCCGCACATATAAAAGTTACTTTCCAAGTTGATGCAGATGGCTTATTGAGTGTTAGTGCAGAAGAAAAAAGCAGTGGAGTAAGTGCTAGCGTTGAGGTGAAGCCCTCTTATGGACTCACTGATACTGAAATTGAGACGATGCTAAAAGACTCTTTTCATCATGCTGCAGACGATATGCATGTAAGGCAACTGGTCGAACAACAGGTTGATGCAGATCGCGTATTAGAGGCGTTGCGTTCAGCGCTTGCAAAAGATGGGGATGAGTTATTATCTGCAGAAGAACAAGAGAAAATCGAGCAAGCTAAAATCAAATTAGTTTTGGCGCGTCAAGGTAATGATGGTGAGTTAATTGAGCAAGCCATTAAAGTTCTTGAGCAAGAAAGCGAAGAATTCATTGCTCGCCGTATGAATCGAAGTGTGCAACAAGTGATGCAGGGTCATCGAATAGAGGAATTTGAATAGTGACTAAGGTAAGGTTTTTACCCAACAAAGAAATATGCCCAGAAGGCAAAGTGATTGACGTGGAGCCCGGCATTAGTATTTGCAATGCAGCCAATGCTCATGGGATTGAAATTGAACATGCCTGTGAAAAATCGTGTGCATGCACAACTTGCCATGTTTATGTGCGAGATGGATTGGGTTCGCTAGAGGATGCAGAAGAAAATGAAGAAGATTATCTGGATAAGGCGTGGGGGTTAGAACCCGATTCTCGATTGAGTTGCCAGGCAATCGTCGGTGAGGATGATTTGGTGATTGAGATTCCTAAATATACGATTAACATGGTTTCCGAGAACCATTAAAAATGTGTCTATTGTCCCTATATTGCGTTTTTGCAGCATTTTTCGATGCTCATTTTCGGGATTATGTAAAAGTCACTATTTTTGATGGCATAGTGTGCATAAAATTTTGTTCAAACTCGAGAAAATCAGCATGAACTTAAAATGGACGGATTCATTAGAAATTGCTATTGCCTTGGATGAGGTGCATCCGGATGTGGATCCTAAATTTATACGATTTACAGATCTGCATACTTGGGTATGTGCGCTAGAACAATTTGATGATGAGCCTGAAAATTCAAATGAGAAAATCCTCGAAGCCATTCAGATGAACTGGCTAGATGAGCGCGACTGACAGCCGGCATTTTCTTCTGCTCTACTGACCTACTTTAAGCATTGCTTCCTAGCTGTTGCAGGGAGTAAAATTCGCCGATATATCAAGGAAAATTACGTGTAAATCAAGTCGTAAGCCTTAATTTATTAGAAGTCAGATTAAATATATTAAGCTTTAGGAGCTAATGGAAAATGGCAAAGGAACGCACTTTATCTATTCTTAAACCGGATGCAGTACAAAGAAATGTTATTGGCAAAATTAAAGCGCGTATTGAGGATGCAGGTATATCTATCGTCGCCACAAAAATGTTGCGACTGAGTAGAGTGCAAGCTGGAAACTTTTATGACATTCATCAAGGCAAACCATTCTACGATGCCTTAATTAATTTTATGACTTCAGGCCCGGTAGTTGTGCAAGTGCTTGAAGCTGAAGATGCTATTACTAAATATCGTGAAGTGATGGGTGCAACCTCATTTGGTGAGGCAGCGGCAGGAACAATTCGTGCCGAACATGCAACCTCTACAACAGAGAATGCGGTGCATGGATCAGACTCTAAGGAAAATGCTGAGCGAGAAATAAATTTTTTTTTTGCCGAGCATGAAATATTTTCGCGTGATTGATTTAATAAAATGAAATCAAATGAACAGAATGTAGTTGAGCAAAATTTGCTGGGGATGTCTCAGCAAGATTTAGAGCAATTTTTTTCTGTAATAGACGAGAAGTCATTTCGTGCAACTCAATTAATGAAATGGATGCATCAACAAGGAGTTGCTGATTACGAACAAATGACTAATCTAAGCAAGTCATTGCGTGATTGGTTGCATAAGAATGCGACAATTCAGTTGCCTGAAATGCTTAATGAAGAAATATCTACAGACGGCACGCGTAAATGGTTGCTTAAAGTGGATGATAAGAATGCGGTAGAGACTGTATTTATTCCTGAGAATGATCGGGCAACGTTATGTGTGTCCTCGCAAGCAGGTTGTGCACTAGACTGCACATTTTGCGCTACAGCGAGACAAGGTTTTGCAGGCAATCTCACTGCGGCGCAGATTATTTCACAACTCTGGTTTGCCGAGCATCGCTTGCGCACGCAATTTAACAAGCGGCGTGTTATTGGTAATGTTGTGTTTATGGGAATGGGTGAGCCATTAGCAAACTTTGACAATGTCGTCACCGCAATACGCATTATGATGGACGACAATGCTTATGGTCTGGGCAAGCGTAAGGTTACGGTAAGCACTTCAGGCATTGTTCCAAAGATTGATAAGCTGCGAGATGAGCTAGATGTAAGTCTAGCAGTTTCATTGCATGCGCCAAATGATGAAATACGGAATCAGCTAGTCCCAATGAATAGACGCTATCCAATTGCAGAACTCATGCAAGCATGTCGGCGCTTTATTGAAGATAAAAATCGTAAACATACCATCACCTTTGAGTATGTGATGCTCGATAAGATTAATGATAGTCCGCAAAATGCAAAGCAGTTAGCAAAATTAATCAAAGATGTACCTTCAAAGGTCAATCTTATTCCGTTTAATGCATTTCCAAATTCAGGGTTTGAGCGTTCTTCAGATCAGGTAATAGAAGAGTTTCGTGAAATCCTTCAAGCAGCGGGCATTACTACCATCACGCGGCGTCCTCGAGGCGAAGATATTGCCGCTGCTTGCGGTCAACTCGCAGGTGATATTACAGATAAAGTTAAACGACAGCGTCATTTTGAAAAATTGCATGAGCGTGAGATGTTGGATTATAGGGTGGAGGTTGCGACATGCGCATGATGATCCCTAGAAATTTTCTTGCAGGTGCATTTTTGATTACTCTAGTGGGTTGTGCGACTACATCGAACACTGGAGAAAATATAGATCCTAAAAGCAAAGCAGCTGAGATTAATACACAGCTTGGCGCGACGTATCTTAGTCAGGGTGAGTTAGAGTTGGCAGATGAGAAGTTGCGTCGTGCACTAAAACAAAATCAAAGTTCAGCGACAACTCATTGGGTGTTTGCCTTGCTGCAGGAAAGATTGGGGGAAAACGAGGTTGCGGAAAAGCATTTTCGTAAAGCAGTTTCTTTGAATCCTAAAGATTCCAAAGCCCATAACAACTATGGAACATTCTTGTGCAATCAAAAGAGATATCGAGAAGCTGAAAAAGAATTTCTATATGCAATTGAGAATCCATTATATGCACAGACTGGCTCTGCTTATGCTAATGCAGGATTATGTGTGTCAAAAATCCCAGATTTGGTGAAAGCGGAAGAGTATTTTCAACAATCATTACGAATTAACTCTTCGCAGCGAACCGCGCTATATCAAATGGCCATACTTTCATTTGGGCGTGAAGAATATGCGCAAACGGCAAACTATATTCAACGTTACGAAAAAGTTGCCAAACATAATTCAGAATCACTTTGGGTTGCATTTCAGTCGTCAGCGAATTTAGGGTATGAGGCAAAAGCCAATGACTATGCTGAGCAGCTGAAAAAATTATTTCCCAGTTCTAAAGAGGCAAGATTATTAGCTGAATCTTATTGGTATGCAGGAAAATCAAAGCAATAGTTCACCGGATACGGTGGCGCAAAAGCACGCAGTGAGTATAGGTGCGCTGTTGGTTGATGCGCGCAAGCATATTGCATTGAGCCAGGCGGATGTGGGCGAGCAACTTAATTTATCAATCAGAACTATCCAAGCGCTAGAAGAAAATAATTTTGAAATATTACCAGAATCCACCTATGTACGTGGTTATCTACGAAATTATGCGCGCGCAGTGGAGATTAATGCAGAAGGCTTAATCACGGCTTATAATGAACAACATCATGTTGAGTCTAAGATTAATGCTAGAACTAGCTCAAAGCCTAGTTATGATTCAACCATCTTGTGGAGCACTGCTGCGGTTCTTACAATTTTAGTTGGTTTGTTAGTAAATTGGTGGGTAGATGTAAGGCAAGCAACAGATGTGGAAATTGAATTGACTAATAATAATTTTGTTGCTGCCGCTACTAATAGTAAGAATATTGCGCAACATACGACTATTTCTACAAACAGTGTTGATAAAACTGTAGGACTTCGAAGCAATGAGAATGCCAGTCTAATTTCAACGTCGGAGGAAGCTCAAGCTAACAATTTGAGTTCAGGCGAAATGATTGACGCCGATGTTGAACAGGCTATGGTAGAAGAGTCACTGAACCCAAATTTAGTTTCAATGATTCCGGGTGCTTCGGTATTAACGGTGACCTATGTAGAAAAAAGCTGGACTGAAATTAGAGATGCTGATCAAAATTCACTGATGCAAGGTTTGATTGAGCCGGGAGTCGTGAGAAACTTAAGTGGCAAAGAGCCATTTTATATTTTTCTCGGTAATTCACCTGGCGTGGTAATAGAAGTAAATGGGCAATATTTTGATCATTCCCAATATAGCAGGAGTAACCGCACTGCGCGTTTTGAAGTGTCTACCGGATCACTCAACTAAGTTTTCCCCCACAATAAGTAGAACAATTAATGTCTAAGCGAATTCAATCGATTCGCGGTATGCATGATGTATTGCCACCCGCAAGTAGCATGCTGCGTAATATTGAGCACGCCTTACAGGCAGTGCTGCAGCAATATGGCTATCAAGAAATTCGCATGCCGATACTTGAGCAAACTGAATTGTTCAAGCGGTCTTTGGGCGAGGGTACTGATATCGTTGAAAAAGAGATGTATACCTTTGAAGACCGTAATGGCGACAGTCTTACTTTAAGACCCGAAGGTACTGCAAGCTGCGTGCGTGCGGGGCTACAACATGGATTTTTATATGGCCAACCTTCACGACTTTGGTATACCGGGCCTTTTTTCCGTCATGAAAGACCACAGAAAGGGCGTTATCGACAGTTTCACCAATTGGGTGTTGAAACATTTGGCTTCGCAAGTCCTGATATTGATGCGGAATTGATTATCCTTAGCCAACACATGTGGGGAAAAATTAATTTACCGCAAGCACCGAAATTAGAAATTAATAGCTTGGGCACATCGCAAGTTAGACAAGCGTATCGAGAAAAACTGATTACCTACTTGCAACAATATGAGAGCGAGCTAGATCTTGATGCCAAGCAGCGTTTGCATACTAATCCACTGCGCATATTGGATAGCAAGAATCCAGATTTGAAAAATATAATTCAAAATGCACCTAGTCTTTTAGAGCATCTTGATGATGAATCTAAACAGCATTTTGAAAGATTACAAGAGCTGCTTACTGCGGCAAATATTGAATACTCCATCAATACTCGCTTGGTGCGAGGCTTAGATTATTACAGTAAAACCGTATTTGAATGGATCGTCGAGGGCCTTGGTGCGCAGGCGACGATCTGTGCGGGCGGGCGCTATGATGGTTTAGTCGATCAACTAGGCGGCAAGCCATGTGCGGCTGCAGGCTTTGCCATCGGTCTAGAGCGGCTTGCGGCATTATTAGAAGAAACTCAGCTTGAGGAGCCGATAATAGATGTATATATGATCCTCATGGGCGGTCAGGCCGAGTTAATAGGATTAGCGCTCGCTATCGACATTCGTGGCAAGCTTCCCACACACTCCGTGGTAATAAATTGCGGTGGGGGTAGTATAAAATCACAAATGAAGCGGGCCGATCGATCTAATGCTAGGCTTGCTATTATTCTGGCTGAAGATGAGATCAATAATAGCACCGTATCTGTGAAGTTTTTGCGTGAGCAGCGTGATCAAGAAACTATTTCCCAAGATAATTTAGTACCCTTTCTAAATGCAAACCTCAACAAATAAGATGTGAGAAGTTATGGCTGAATACGAAACAGAAGAGCAACAAGTTGAAGCGCTTAAAAATTGGTGGAAAGAATATGGCACTGCAATTATTGCAGGTGCAGTTTTAGGTATTGCTGCATTAAGCGGTTGGCGGTATTGGAGTTGGCATCAAGAAGAGCAGGCCAAAGAAGCTTCTGATTTATTTGCTGGAGTGCAGGAAGCGGTTGCGAAAAGTGATGGTGATACTTTGCAAACACAAGCAGAGGTATTACGGAAAGAGTACAAGTCAACACCTTACTCAGTTTTAGCTACCCTGCATGAGGCTAAAGTACAAGCCGAGAATGGCAGCATTGCAGAGGCAGAAAAAAGTTTGCGTTGGGTAATTGAGAATAGTTCACAAGAGGATATTCAAGATATTGCACGCATACGTTTAGCGCGTGTACTCGTTGCGGATAATAAATTGGATCAAGCTGCGGAAACCATTAATCGAGATTTGCCTGATGCTTATGCGTCTTTAGTAAATGAGATACGTGGTGATATATTTTTTGCCAAAGGTGAGACTGAACAGGCAAAACAAGCCTACGATCAGGCGCTTGAGTCTGCGGGTGCAAGTAACGTGGAATTTTTGCAAATGAAACGCAATGATTTAGGTAGTTAATATCAATTTATAAGTCGCCACTTATGTTGTTTAAAAATTCTTTAAAGGTATCCGTCTTAATTATTTTAGGATGTTGCTTGCAACTTACAGCCTGTAGCTTAATAAGTAAGCCGAAGCAATGGTTCGACAAAGAAGAAGATCCTCGAGAGCCAGCCAAGCTGATTAATCTTGGAACCGAAAAAATAAAGGTCCAATCAGTGTGGAAGAATTCAATCGGTGATTTAGAAGAAGCCCATAGCGTGATACGCCCATACATCACAGGAGATCTTGTGTATCTAACAGATGCCGAAGGTCGTGTTGAGGCTTGGCAGCGTATGGATGGAAAGCGTATTTGGTCGGTAACACTAAAAGAAGAAATCACAGGCGGAGTAAATGGCGGTGATGATATCGTTGTTGTAGGCACTGGAAATGGTGTGGTAATCGCGCTTAGCACTGTGGATGGGCAAGAAAAATGGCGCACTTCTGTAAGTAGTGAGGTGATGGCACTTTCGCAAGCTAAATTCGGCGTCATTGTCGCGCGTACTAATGATAGTAAAGTGCATGCTTTGGATGTAGGTCAAGGCAATATTGTTTGGAAAGCAGGGCGTGGCACACCTCCTTTAACGCTGCGAGGTGCAAGTGAGCCTAAAGTTGTAGGAGATTCGGTGTTAGTTGGTTACGACGATGGGAAAATGGCAGCGTTGAGTATGCGTGATGGGACAGAGCTATGGGAAACAACAGTTTCAGTGCCGGGCGGGCGTTCAGAATTAGAGCGCATGTCGGATGTTGATGGGGAAATTGCATATGTAAATGGTATTGTTTATGCCGCAAGTTTTAACGGTCGTGTAGTGGCAGTGGATATGGATACCGGGAAAATTCTTTGGACCAAAGATCTTTCTTCACACGTTGGGTTAAGTGCGGATGAATCTAGAGTCTATGTTACCGATTCGGATGACAGTGTATGGGCGCTAGATATCGTTACGGGTGCTACTCTATGGCGACAAGATAAACTCTTATATAGAGATTTAACCGCACCAAAAGTGATGGGTAAGTACGTTGTTGTAGGGGATTTTAAAGGTTATTTGCACTGGTTTTCTAAAGAAGACGGCAAGTTGGTGGGCAGAGAAAATATAGCCGGGGATGCAATTAAAGTTGCGCCGATAATTATTAATGATCGAGCTTATGTGTTTGCGAATAACGGTTCTTTTTCTGTGCTGCAGTATCGGTAGTGTTTCTTTAGTTCCCAGAATTATTTAAATTTGAGTTCTCAAGTTCTCGCGCTTGGTGGCATGGTGCTTTTGTTTTTTCACAGATACTTATAATTAATTATTTATGAAACCTGTAATCGCCCTGGTTGGCCGCACTAATGTTGGCAAGTCAACACTATTTAACTACCTAACAAAGTCGAACAATGCGCTGGTTGCTGATCGGCCTGGGCTGACGCGAGATCGTATCTATGGTGTTACACATCGTTTCCAAGACCGTTATATCGTGATAGACACGGGAGGTATTTCGCCTACCGATGCCTCTGAAGCAAAAGACCATATTAATATTTTGATTACATCCCAGGCTTGGCTGGCAATCGAAGAAGCAGACATGGTATTTTTCTTAGTGGATGGAGCAGAAGGTCTGGTGCCTCAAGATCAAGAAGTGTTTAGTAAGCTCAGAAATTCAAATAAAAATGTATTTGTTTTAGTGAACAAGGCAGATGCAAGCATTTCAAATATGTTGGCCAGTGATTTTTTTACGCTTGGGGCAGAACATGTTTATGAAACTTCTGCTCGATCTGGGAAAGGGGTGCGTGACGTATTTGCAGAGGTAGAAAAACTTTATCCACTGCCAGAAGAAATACCAACGGAAGAAACTAGAGAAGATGTTATTAAAGTCGCCTTAGTGGGCCGGCCTAATGTGGGAAAATCAACATTAGCTAATGCGCTCATAGGTGAAGAACGCTTTGTTACCTCGGCTATCCCCGGCACTACGCGCGACAGTATCTCAGAGGTTATCGAAAAGTTTGGCACTACATTTGAGTTGATCGATACTGCCGGGATTCGGCGTCGTAGCAAAGTGCATGACATGATTGAAAAATTTAGTGTGGTAAAAACCTTGCAAGCCATCGAAGCTGCGCATGTAGTCATTCTATTGTTAGATGGCACACAGGAATTGGCCGAACAAGATGCACGCTTGGCGGGGTTGGTGCTGGAAAGCGGTCGTTCTGTGGTGATTGCTATTAATAAAATAGATATTAGCTCCACTGAAGATCATAAAGAGATTCAAAAAGGCTTTGATCTTAAGTTGCGGTTTTTAGAATTTGCAGAACGACAATTTATTTCTGCAAAAGAGAAAGAGGGTGTTACAAAGCTCATGCGTACGGTGGTACGTGCCCATCGATCTGCAAATATAGAAGTCAACACGGCTGAGTTGAATAGAATGTTAGAAAATGCTTTGGAAAGTTTTCAGCCGCCCTTGGTAAGGGGCCGCAGAATTAAACTTAAATATGCTACCCAGGTAAATAAACTGCCCCCCACTTTTGCAATACATGGGAATCAAATCGGTAGAATTCCCGCAACGTATAAACGTTATTTGGAAAACTACTTTCGTAAAACACTAAAGCTAGTCGGCACGCCTATACGACTCGTGTTTAAACAGCCGGATAACCCCTATGCAGGTAAGCGCAATAAACTTACTCCAAGACAAGAGTACAGTAGAAAACGCTTGCTTAAGAAAGTAAAGAAGCGCAAGTAACCAAGGGTTAGCTGCTGTAATAGGAGTCGATATTCTAACGGCTAGATTGTGCAGCTAGCTTATTCCCAGCCAATAGGCTCATAGCCTTTTATTGATTAAACAGCGTTCGACGATTCGTTTGAATGCAGCGCTAGGTTCATTGGAACGGTACATACTTCCAAAGAATCGATTCATGCTTCTACTAATTGCGCTGACGGCTGCCGCAGAGCCTGCATTGCCAGTTGCCGCGCCCGTTGCAGGCCCTTCAGTTGCACTGCCCGAAGTTTCTTAGGCGATCTCATCGGTGCCAATTAATTTTGTGTCACTGCTTTTGGCAAGTTGTATACATTTATTGATGTCTTGGCGTGCTTGCTCATTCCCAACTTTATTAACATGATTATTTGGATAAATAACTGGACGAGATGTTGCGCGTGCACTAATCAGTGTCACGGTTATTAATATTGTAAAA
This sequence comes from Gammaproteobacteria bacterium, assembly GCA_027297825.1. Taxonomy (GTDB): domain Bacteria; phylum Pseudomonadota; class Gammaproteobacteria; order UBA4575; family UBA4575; genus JAPUHH01. Next base: position 1,515 of record JAPUHH010000109.1, on the reverse strand, counting down.
GTGATTTAGCTACATAGCTAAATAGTTTGTGCACTGAGATTGACCCTTGCTAGGAGGTATTTAAAGTAGGACAAGTACTATTTCTAATAGTGATGGTCTATATGGAAATTAAGGGATCTTTGAGTCTAAATCTTCGACGTTAACATTGGGGTGTGCTTGTTTGAATTTATTAAGTTGCCGAGCGGCTTTGGCGTAATCTTTTTTTGCCACGAGTAGTTCGATCATTAACAGCCAGTTTTCTACTGGTAAGGGGACGAAGTCTAAATCTTCCTCAGTTATTGGCGTGTCTTCCGGCGACTGCATTACAGATTTTTGCACTTGTTTTTTTTGGTTGGATTTGATAATTATTGAGCTTTCGGGTGCCATGGTTCCTGCTGCATCACCATTTGTACCGGTAGAACGACTTTGAGTCGTAGATTCTTTATTCTTGAGTAATGCCTCTTGGCTATATTTTTCTAATAATAATCCCTGGCGCGATGGACTTTCTGGTACATGTTTTTTTCTAGATTCTAGTTTACCTTGTGTTTTTGCAGAAGAAGCTTTAGTTTCAGTGCGATCCAACGATTGTTTTTCTTCGTAGCCAATGTCAGGATCAACTCCGGTGTCGTCTGCTATGATTGAGGGCATATCCTTTGCAGTAGTTTCATCTGCTGCTGGTTCGGATTGAACATTTGCTTTATCTGCCGTAGGCAAAGGCGGGAGTTCTAGTTGTTCTGAGTTTTGGTCGAATTGAATTAATACAGTGAATACTAATAACAAGCTTGCCGCTAAAGATAAGGGCACTTTCCAGCCTCCATTAAAATGGTTGCTACTACGCACCTGGTTATTTTTTTCCGCAGCGTAATCCAGGATTTTACGATCTAGCTCAGGCCTGGGTGAGTCTTTTATGGCTTTTTTAAATAGCTGCGAAAAAACTTGGTCGTCTTGATTTTCTGTATTCATGATTTAATTTTGAATTGCCGCTTTGAGTTTATTTTTAGCGTAACGCAAACGACTTTTAGCGGTTTCATTTTTCACTTGAGTGATTTCAGCAATTTCTTCCATACTTAAATCTTGATCGAGATGTAATAGCATCGCTTCTTTCTGATTGGCAGGTAGCTTTTGTAAGGCCTGCATAAATTGATTAGTTTTTTGTTTTAGGGTGAACTCATCTTCTGGTAAAGCTAGAGCAGTTGTGTGATTAATGAGCTCTTCTGCTGTTTCAGCATCTTCAAATTCGACTACTTGTGTGGGTTTTTTCTTCCGATAAAAATCTATTAATGTATTGTGTGCAATCGTAAACAAATAAGTTTTAAACTTTGCCTTAGGCTGATAATGTGTGGCGCTGTTAATCAATTTAATCCATACCTCTTGATAAAGCTCTTCTGATTGCTGCCTATCGCTGCAGTGCTTAATAAAGTAACGATATAGCACATCTTTATAATTTCTGTATAAGGTTTCAAACGCAGTTTGGTCTCCTTGCTGGTAAAGTTGCATTAATGCTTCATCGGATTCGTGCTCTTGCGTCATAGGGTA
>JAPUHH010000108.1 GCA_027297825.1 Gammaproteobacteria bacterium | reverse complement strand
ATCCTGTTATTTGGTTGGTAAAAGGTAAGCAGTCCGTTCCTTGGGGTGAAAGAGTTCAACTCAACTAATATGGAGATCTCCAGTGCAGATCAATTGCGACTCAATGTGTTAGTCGCACAACCCTTGCAAGCGGTGCGAATTGATGAATCACGCATGTGCGTGCATGCCCTGTCAGAAAAAGGTGAGGCAAAAGTTGAATTGAACCCAAGCTGTAAAGATGAAAAATATATTCGCTTGATTCGACAGTTTCTATCTACCCACTACCTGGGTTCTCCCGGCGGCTATCCGGTGTATTTAAGGCGTTGGACCAGAATGGGCCAAGCGCGTGATGATAGTTTAGAAAAACTATTACTTATTGGCGAGCCTGAAGCGGTCTCTGCAGTAGTGCATGCAGCGGGGCTGACGAATGAGTTGGCGCGTCGCGCTTGGTGGTCTAGTGCTAGTGCGGAAAACGCCAGGCGCATGCTTGAGAAAGAAGATGTAGTGCAGGGCAATATGGGTGCGGAGCTGGCACAATTTCTAGTAGAGTTTTTGCCGTTTGAGGAACAGCAAAAAGCAATTATAGATAGCGTTCGGTTAGTGCTACAGCCAGGTTTAATTAGTAATGCAATGCGTGATGATCTCTGGAGTCGAGGGAAACGCAAAAATTCTTACTATGTAGGATTTATACAGCAAACTCCGCATGACTTACCCATCGACATCATGCCGCACAAAAAATGGTCATACTTAGCAAAAGCATTACAAGTTGAAATTAGTAAAGGTAACGATTTAGCCAAACAATTGTGCCTTACATTCAGCTCCGTTGGCCAAGCTTTTTTGCATACCATAGATTTGGTTTTACAGAAGCCCAATGACCAAGATGTGGTGGTTGCACTTCTGAATGCAATTGGAAATTATTTTAGTGAGATAAATCATGAGTCTCCTCGTTGTCGTGAGATGCAGTCTTTATCAGCTCATGCAGACAGTGCATGTGCTAAAAATAATGCTAAGGTGGCTAATATATTAGCGGTTGATGCTTCGCTGCAGCCCCAATTGAAGGCGCTTTTTGGTTTGTCTATGATTAATGAAACGCTAGTAGATCCAATTTTTAGTATGACGGATGCAATCGGCTCAGTGATGAGAAAGAGGATAGAGCCTATAACAAAGCCCTTATCTGAGTATCTGCACTTACTTCGATCGTAGTAGAGATTTCAATACATTCAATCAATATTAGATATTTAATAAATTATGGATTATTTGCCTTTATTTTTAGACATAAAGAAAAAGCCATGCTTAATTGTTGGTGGCGGCATCATTGCTGCGCGTAAAGTGGTTGTTTTGCGGCGTGCACATGCAAGAGTTACGGTCATCGCCCCAGAAATTTCAACTGAACTACAGCGTAAAGTTAAGACAAATGACATTGCTTGGCAGAAAAAAAAGTATACGCCTGAAGATCTGCAAGGCTATCAACTTGTTATTGCAGCGACAGACGACCGCAAAGTGAATGCAGAAGTCACAACGCATTGTCGTGAGCAAAATATTCTGGTGAATGCGGCGGATGATGCTAAGAATTGTGATTTTATTTTACCGTCCATTATTGATCGCTCGCCGGTGCAGATTGCGGTTTCAACGGGCGGTGCATCGCCGGTGTTGGCAAGAATGTTGCGTGCTAAGCTTGAAAACTGTACGCCAGCAGCCTATGGGCAGCTCGCGAATTTGATCGAAGATTATAGACTTGCAGCTAAAGCAAAGTTTGCGTCGGTAGATCAAAGAAGAAGATTTTGGGAGAATGTTTTGCAAGGGCCAATTGCCGAACTTGTATTTGCGGGGCAACAAACTGCTGCGCAAAAGTTATTGCAAGAAGCTATCGAAACTGCGGATGTGCAAGCTTTGCCGCAAGGGGAGGTGTATTTGGTAGGCGCAGGCCCAGGAGATCCTGACTTACTCACCTTTCGCGCTTTACGACTTATGCAACAAGCCGATGTGGTCGTGTATGACCGCTTGGTATCACAAGAGATTATGGATCTAGTGCGCAAAGATGCTGAGCATATCTACGCAGGTAAAGAGCGTGCGCAGCATACACTTCAGCAAGAAACCATCAACCAGCTTTTGGTGCGTTTGGCCAAAGAAGGCAAGCGTGTTTTGCGCTTAAAAGGGGGTGATCCCTTTATGTTTGGTCGTGGTGGTGAAGAGATTGCCTCATTGATTGATGAGCAAATTCCATTTCAAGTGGTGCCGGGCATTACCGCAGCGGCAGGGTGTGCAGCTTATGCGGGGATTCCGCTAACTCATCGCGAATATTCTCAGGCTGTGATCTTTGCTACTGGCCACTTGAAAGATGATGCGGTTGATTTAAATTGGGACATGCTCGCACATAAAAACCAAACCCTGGTATTTTATATGGGGCTACAAGGTTTGGAGAATATTTGCACCAATCTCAAAAAGCATGGATTGGAATCAACTACGCCGGCTGCCTTGATTATGCAAGGCACGACGGTGAATCAGAAAGTCATTATTGGCGATTTAGAAAGTTTGCCTGCATTAGTCCAACAACAAGATGCCAAACCACCCACTCTTGTAATTATTGGCGAAGTCGTGCAACTACATAAAAAGCTACACTGGTTCAATCCGCAAGAAGATATCACCGCAGGGGCTGTAAAAGCCTTTGGGGCAAAAGCTTAACGAGTAATTGCAGAATCTTTTATACCAATACTGTTGATTTTAGTCTGTAAAAAATCCATTGCGCTTTAACTAATTTATTACACGACTTACAGTCTCACGTGTGTACGTTAAAGACTGTTGAGCAATAAATATATCTTTGGTGATTGTTGCGCTGGTATCATATGGACTGTAGATAATAGCACGAGTTTTGAAATGCAAGTATTGCTTAAAACAGAGTTAAATAGCCGTATTTTTGGAGAAGATGAATATGGAGAGCCATATGTAGTCGATTATCGCAGCGCGTTTTATCAAATTTTTTCTTAAGTTGTATAGCAATGCGGTTCCAATCTTTTTCATTAATTATTAGTATTTTGCTTATGGGAATATTTAATTCATCGAATGCATCAGAGCTTGAGGTGGGTTCGATTGCGCCTGATTTCGAGCTATTAGATCAAACAAACAGTTCGCATAATCTAAAAGACTATCAGGGAAAATGGATAGTACTTTATTTTTATCCAAAAGATGACACGCCAGGTTGTTCCAAGGAAGCCTGCGCGTTTCGAGATAATATCGCAGTGCTACAAAGCTTAAGTGTGGTGGTTTTTGGTGTGAGTGTTGATAATGTTGACAGTCACGCAAAATTTGCCAAAAAATTTAGTTTGCAGTTTCCATTGTTGGCAGACTCGGGCGGCACGATTGCAAAGCAATATGGTTCATTAACTTCGATAGGCCCAGTGAAGTTTGCTAAACGACATACTTTTATTATTGATCCAAACGGACAAATTGCAAAAATATATCGCAAAGTAAAACCGGAATCACACAGTGATGAAGTGATCGATGACATCAAACAACTACAACAGCAGACAGAATAATTCTGCTATAATCCAATTTAATTCCAAATTCACTAAAGGTGTCCTTGTCTTAAGTTTTCATGCTTGAGCACAAGGGTGAAACAGGGAAGTCTGTGAGAAACAGGCGCTGCCCCCGCAACGGTAATTGAGTGTAAGTAAACCAAAATGTCACTGTGTGATTTATCACATGGGAAGACGGTTTACCTAGTTTCATAACTGCTCATCAGCCCGGAGACCGGCCTTAAGTGATTCAGGTAGTTGCGGCGGGCGACTCCAGCTGAAGTCTATATACGTAAGCATGCTTGCGTTCTTCTGCTGTGCGCCTTCCAAATAAATACATTAGGAGGTGCAAATTGAGTTTCAAAGGTTTTTTTATAGTGCTTGGCATGAGCATATCTATTATTGCGCATGCAGAAGAAGTGGTGGTGACGCCTACACGGTATTCCCAATCTGTTAAAGATGTTATCCCGTCGATTATCGTTATTGATCGTGAAACAATTGAACGTAGTCAAACCGCAGATATTGCGGATTTATTACGCTGGCATGCAGGCTTAGATATTGGTCGTACCGGTGGCTTTGGTCAACAAACATCCGTTTTTGTGCGTGGTACGAATAGCAATCACACTGCAGTTCTTATTAACGGTATAAAAATGAATTCCGCTACTACCGGTGCCGCAGCATTGGAAATGATTAACACCTCTGCTATCGAGCGCATTGAAATCATTAAAGGACCGCGTTCAACGGTCTATGGATCTGAAGCGATTGGTGGCGTAATTAATATCATCACTACAGATTCAAGCAAGGATAGTAAGGCAGATATATTTTTTTCTAATGGTCGCTACTCATCCTCTGAGCAAGGCATAAATTTAGTCTACAAGAATGATTATATTGCAGGAGGTTTTACTTTTGATAGATTTAATACAGATGGATTTCCTACCACGCAAACTTCAAATACAGATCATGGGCATGACAAAGACACTGTGAATGTTGATTTAAAATCAACCATTGGTTCGAGTGAGCTGATTTTTAATTATTGGCAAGTGGAAGGTAATACAGAATATGATAGTTTTGGAACTGATTTAGATCAAGATCGTGATAATGATGTGATAAGTATGGTTTTTAATGTGCCCGTTTCTGAGAATTGGCAATCCTCGTTATCCATCTCTAGGGCGCGAGATGAGATTCGTCAAAACCAAGTAAATTTTTTAAGTGATGAAGATTTTGCTTTTACTGACCGATTTGTCTATGACTGGAAAAATGATTTATTGCTCAGTGGCCATATTTTTACATTCGGTGCATCCTTAGCAGATGAAGAGACAGAATCACTTTCATTTGGAACTAGCTATAAAGAAGATACAGATATTTATTCGGTTTATTTGCATGATCAGTTGATTAAAGATAAGCATAGTTTGTTTAGCTCAACTCGATTTACCGACCATGATGACTTTAATGACGCGGTTACTTGGAATCTAGAATATGGTTACAACATCGCAGATAACGCGAAACTATTTGCAAGTGTTGGCACAGGATTTAGAGCACCTGATAGTAATGCCAGATTCGGATTTGGAGGTAACCCAGATTTGAAAGAAGAAACGTCCCGCTCTCTGGAAGTGGGATTGAATTATAATATTAACTCGAGCACTGCATTTTCTATTCGTGCCTTTGAGAATAAAATCGAAGATTTAATTGAAACGCTATTGATTGATCCAGGCTCATTTACCTTTGAAAATCGAAATATAGCTGAAGCGCGCATTCAAGGTGTGGAGCTATCCTTCCAGCATCAATACAAGCAGTGGGATGTAGCATTAGAAGGTATTATCCAAAATCCTCGCAATGAGTCTGATGATTCGCCTTTATTAAGAAGAGCAAAACGAACAGTGACTAGTTCTATATCGTATAATTATGATCAGTTCTTTGTTCTATTGAATGGTTTGCTGACCTCAGAGCGTAGAGATTTCGGAGATGAGGTTTTGGCAGGTTATGGGTTAGTTGGATTGTCTGCTGGCTTTAATTTCCCTAGTGCTATTGTAGCCTTAAAAGTAGAAAATTTGTTAGATAAAGAGTATGAATTAGCTTCAGGTTTCAATACTCCTGGTCAATCCATATTTGCAGAACTACGTATTAAGTTTGCTGAGTAAATTAATCATTAAATCGAGTGTACATGTCAAATCGACCTACTAAAATTTATACTAAAACAGGCGATCAAGGTGAAACCGGCCTGTCAGGTGGTAAGCGTGTGCGAAAAGATTGTCCTGAGATTCAAGCAATAGGCGATGTTGATGAGCTTAACACTGTAATTGGGATGGTGATTGCTCATGATATGCCAAAGAATTTAAACAAAGGGTTGGTGCAGATTCAACATCATCTTTTTAATTTAGGTGCCGAATTAAATAGTTCAAAATTAAAGTTTATCAATGCAAGTATGGTGAAAGATTTGGAGCAGCAACTCGATGCTTATAATCAAAGTCTTCCGCCATTAAAGAATTTTATTTTGCCTGGTGGAGGGCAAGCAGCGTCCACCTGTCATTTAGCGCGCGCAGTATGTCGTCGTGCCGAGCGTAGCGTTGTGGCAATAAGTCAGTTCGAGGATATCAATCCAGATATTCAAATTTATTTGAACCGTCTTTCAGATTTTCTGTTTGTGGCATGTAGAGTTTTAGCTAAACATGCAGGCCAAGAAGAAACGCTTTGGTCAAGTGAGACCTTGGCAAAAGGGGTTTATTATTAGATTAGGCATCGATTTAGGTGGCACCAAGATAGAAATATTAGTGATTGATGTTGTTGGGCATGAGGTGTTTCGTCAGCGTGTTATCACTCCAAAAAATGATTATGCAGCTACGATTAGAGCTATTGTATCTTTGATTGCTAGTGCAGAAGAAGAAATTAAGCAACAATGTAATGTTGGCATTTGCACGCCAGGGTCTATCTCGCCTGCATCGGGTCTACTGCGCAACTCAAATTCAGTTTGTTTAAATAATAAACCGTTTAAACAAGATCTTGAAAAAGCAATTGGGAAAGAAATTCGTATTAGTAATGATGCAAATTGCTTCGCCTTGTCGGAAGCTATAGATGGAGCAGCGGAGGATTCGCAAGTTGTGTTCGGAATTATTATCGGTACCGGTGTGGGAGCGGGTATTGTTGTTAATAAGAAAGTGTTAGTTGGTACCAATGCGATTGGTGGCGAGTGGGGGCACAATCCATTGCCATGGCCTGAGAAGGATGAGCTTGAGTTAACGAAATGTTGGTGCGGTCAGCACGGATGTATTGAAACGTTTTTATCTGGCACCGGTTTAGAAGCCGACTTCAAGCGTTCAACTGGAAGGGTATTGAGTGCAGAAGAAATTGATGCGCTTGCTACAGCAGGCGATATGTCTGCGGAGGATGTATGGGCTCGTTATGAGCATCGTATGGCTAGATGTTTGGCGCAGGTGATTAACTTACTCGATCCAGATAGCATCGTTATAGGCGGAGGGATGTCTAATATAAGGCGTCTATATGAAAATATTCCTGAGCGATGGGAGCAATGGGTTTTTTCAGATCGTGTAAATACGAAACTTATACCGCCAAAATATGGTGATTCGAGTGGAGTGAGAGGTGCGGCTTGGTTGTGGGATAGCAAAGTGCTCGAGTAAGATTTTCTGCTAATACTCGATTTCACATCATTCAGAAATTTATAAAATCTAGCCTTGAAAATAGGCTTTGGCAGATTATATTGAGCGTTACATAGCCCTAGACTAACTTCTATAGGGCTATGCAACTAAAAACATGAATAAAATCATGGAGTAATGTGAAGGGCCTCACAGCCAAATTATTGCAAGGGATTTACTATATTATTGTTGTTCCGCATATATACAATGGTATTGATTCCGGCATTTTACCTTGGATTTTTGATTCGAAAACGGGCCGTAACCTTAGTTGAATTAGAGGGTAGTCATATAATCAATGAACTAAGCTATGAGGCTGTAGATTAAATTAATAGAATTGTCGAATATTGATTAAGATCCTTTCCAACTGCTACTCATACTGGTTGTAGGTAACTTGAGCTT
>JAPUHH010000107.1 GCA_027297825.1 Gammaproteobacteria bacterium | reverse complement strand
TAAGTTACATAATTACTCTATTTATGAAGAGTATTCGAACATGTGAAGGGTTTTAATGTTAACAGACATTAATTTCTGTAAACGGCCGTTAAGAGAATAAACGCCTCTATAGAGCGTTACTGAATTTTATGGCTTAGCGTCTAAACAGCTAGTTTCTTAGCTCTATATGCGTATTTTCTGCTTCTTAAATAGGTGTTTTCGCCTACAAACAATGGGCTTTTGGGTGCTTTTGGCGAAACGAAAGCACCTTACTCTTTAGAACAAAGGATTAAATATTAGAAAAACTTTTAAGAGAGCGAAAAAATACTAATTCAATGCAAGCATTATTCTAATACTGCTTCACGCATCAACTGCTCGTATTGCTTTAAATCGCGCAAAAACAAAATTTCGCAAATCATCTGCAATCATATAAAAGCAAGGCAGTACTACTAATATTAAAACTGTCGCAAAAATTAAGCCAAAACCAAGACTGACTGCCATCGGAGAAAGAAACGCAGTTTGTCCGCTGGCAAAAAAGATTAGCGGCGAGATACCTAAAAATGTTGTGACCGTGGTAAGTAGAATAGGACGAATACGTACTCGCCCTGCATCTACCAATGCATCAAAACAATTGGCACCATCTGCACGGCGTTTTTTAGCAAAATCGATGAGTATTAAGGAGTCATTGACTACAATTCCTGTAAGCGCCAAGAAACCAATCATGGAAAGAAACTGTAGATTGTAGCCAAATATCATGTGGCCAATAATTACTCCGACAATCGCAAATGGTATGGCAAACATAATTACGAATGGGTCAAGTAGCGATTTAAATAATGCAGCAAGAATAAAAAAGATAATGGCTAGAGCAATGATCAGCATATTGCCAACATCATTAAAAGAATCACGCGATTCTTTTTTCTCACCTAAGTGTAGTAAAGAATAACCAATGTGTTTATCACTCAAATCCTTGAACTCTTGGTCTATGAGCTCATTGACCTCAATAGGCGTGATGATGTCTTTATCCACCTCCGCAGTCACTAATGATAAACGTTGTGAATTTCGACGCTGCACCGCACCAAGACCACGCCCTAACTCAATATTAGCGACCTCACCCAAATAAACTGTACCTCCACCTTCAAGTGTAATGGGTAGGCGTGTTAACCCTGCGCCATCTTCACGTATTGAATCCGGATAAATGACACGCACAGGATAACGACCTGTTTGCCAGTTTACATGTGTGACTTCTAAACCCAAAAATCCTGTGCGCACTGCATCTGCTATTTGCGCCTGGGTTAATCCCAGTTCGCGACCACGTGCATTAATAGTGTATTGATATTCTAATTTACCTGGCTCTAAGTCTTGACGCACATCTCTCACACCAGGGATACGGCGCAAGAAAGTAACCACTTCTCCAGAGAGTGAAAGCAATTGTTCCGTGCCCTTGCCGACAATGCCTACTTCGATATCGGAGCCAGCAGGGCCGCCTTGAGGGCGCAAGATCGAAAACCGCTGTATCCCAGGTACTGCGGCTACACTGGCACGAATCTCATTGATAATAATTTCAGTAGTACGCTCACGTTTGCCATGTGGTTCAAAACGCAAATTAACCACCGGGCCAATGAACCTTTCAATAACACCCTCTGGTTTAGGTTTTTTTAGATCCACCACAAATTGGATATAGTTACTGCCCAGTTTTAAACGATGAAAGTCTATTAATGTCACACCGACATTGGTAAGCAAGGTATCGAGCTCATCTTCTCTAAATACTTTATCCATGCGCTGCTCGATTTCAATCGCAAGCTCAGTGGTATCTTCAATACTATACGTATTTGGGGCTTCAACATTGACAAGAAACTGACCAATTTCAACATCACCAAATTGGTTATAGGGCAATCTTGTATAGGCAAACGCAAGTACTATACTCAACACTCCAATTGTTGTGGCAGAGATGAAGTAACGATTTCGTAACGCGAATTTAATCGTCGTAATATATTTATCTAAAAGAAAACGCCAATTTATCCAGCTACGTTTTTTATTAACTGCGACTCGTAGTATTTCTGCAGAGTGGGACGGTAGCACAATAAAAGCTTCCAGGAGTGAACCAATTAATGACGCCGTAACTACTACTGGAATGACTTGGATAAATAGACCTAAGGTCCCAGAGATGCCGAACATAGGCAAAAATGCTGCAATAGTGGTCGAGGTTGCAGCCATCACCGGCCAAAATACTTCTGTAGCCCCACGCTTAGCTGCAGCTTCCGCTGTCATGCCATTTTCCATATGTCGATACGCGTTTTCAGTCACAATAATTGCGTCATCTACGATCATGCCTAAAGCAATTAAAAACGCGAACATGGACACCATGTTAATCGTGTAACCAAGATAATAAATAATGCTAACTGCGACTAAAAAAGAGACCGGAATTCCCAATGCCGTAATCGCCGCAACACGAAAGTTTAGAAACAAATAGAGCGATAATAAAACCAGGAATAAACCTACCGCCCCTGATGACTTTAATGTTTCTAGACGTGTCTTTACATATTTTGATAAGTCACTAAATAAACCTAATTTAATACTAGCAGGAAGTTCTTTTTGTACTTTTTCTACTGTGTCACGCACTGCCTGAGACACCTCGATTGTCGAAGCTTTAGCTGTTTTAGTTATAGTAAGGTTTACCGATGGTTTACTATTAAAGCGGCCTAATGTTTTTGTTTCTTCTAAACGTAAGCGAACATTTGCCACTTCGCTAAGCACAAGTTGTCCGCCATTGGCGTTACTACGCAATACGATTTTTTCTGCTGCTTCGACATTAGGAGCTGCGCCTTTGCCACGTAACAAAATATCACCTTCAGATGCTTTAAGTGATCCACCAGGTAAATCTCTGAGATTATTTTGCAATGCGGATATCACAGTAGACAGTGAAACATTGCGTGCCGACATTACAAAAGGATCAACTTCTACCCATAATTCCCATTCACGCTCACCTGCAATACTGACACTAGCCACCCCATCAATTTGCTGCAGACGTTGTTTGAGCTCTTTAGCCGTTTCAATTAACGTTCCTGCAGTCACATCACCGTAAACGCTCACATTAATCACCGGAAAACGCGTTTTTAGACGCGCAATATTTGGTCTTTCTGCTTCATCTGGTAAGTCTGTGATGGCATCAACGGTTGAGCGCAGATCTCTTACAAATTCGTCAACATCCGCATCCGGTTTAAGCTTGATGATAATTTTTGACTGGCTTTCGTTACTCTCTGATGTGATCACATCGATATCAGCAAGCGAATCCAACGCATCCTCTAGCGGAATGGTAACTTGCGACTCAACTTCTTCTGGAGGCGCACCTTCAAACTCTGTAGTGATACGTACTTTATCGATAGCAACAACTGGAAACATTTCTTGCGGCATGCTACGCCAAGAAATAATGCCCGTAACAATAACAAGCACCAAAAATAGATTCACGACTAGCGGATTTTTAATTGAAAAATTAATAATGCCCATAACTAAAAATCTATCTTATTTCTCAATACTTCGCAGCTATACTTTTATGCTACTTGTTTGATGCTAAATAAAAAAAGTACTCACCGATGTTATAGTAAAGTAAGAAGGAGTGTAATTCTTGGATAGGAAGAGCTGAAAACTGAGACTCTAAATCATAGAACAAATTCAGCTATATTTAATTAATAATAAAGAAGTCGAGAACCAGGAACGACTGATTTGACTAAATAAGGCAGATTCTAGCTCAAAGAGCACTATCTTGAATTAGTGAATATCCCACACCAAAATGGGGTTTTCGCCAACACTCCCAAACCTCGAAGACTGTATATTCATTTTTTTTAAAACAGCGAATACCCGCCTCACGATCAATAGAATTGGCTTTACCTAAGGCCAATTTATATGCACGTGAACCATCAGCATCATTCTTTGATTGATAATAAGTAACAAAAAACCAACCTTTTTTATTTAATATCGCGCTATTACCTTGCTCATTTATCGTAGTAATTTCACACTCATCCCCAACCATATCCCAAACCTCTATTTATTTATTCTTTGTCGTCTTTTCCATTAATTAAATTAGTGCTGCTGGACGCAACTTTTCCGCCCTCGCTGCAACATGAAATCCCTTGCCTAAACCAAGAAGGCTTTCCCACTTTTACCCTTTAATAAAAATTAGTTGACCGCTTGTAAGTGCAACCGTGTTATCACAGCTTAGACTGTCAAATTGATAATGTTCATGCACTATGATTGCTCCATAAAAAAATTAGACTCATTCGATTCAGTTTTAGTTTTTCTAACTATTTAATAATTTATTATGTCTACATAGCCATATTCTTCATCGACTCTACAAGCTGGCGGTATAAGCGTTTACCATTGCTTGTGATCTGTATGATCCTGGCACGACGATCGTGGTCTACAAAGTCATATTCCATTAGATTCAATTCTTCTAAGCATCGCATTGAGCGCGTGATCTGCGACTTGTTCAGAATCGCCCCATTGGCAATAAGCCCAGGTTGTGTGAATCCTTGGTGTAGGTAATGCAACACTTCAAAATCTATGCGAGAAAGCCGACACAGTTTCAATCTTTCCTTGATCTGCCGTTGATACTGTCGCAACTCTCTCGAAGTTGCCAAGTATTGTTCCAATTGCATTAAATTCCCCTTAGCGCTTAGCAAGAGATGTTGCCAATTGTTGATGGCAGAATCGAATGTTGCTTTCAGTACAGTTTTATTTGAAATACTTGCACTTGTAACTTCATGCAATTGCCCTGTGATAGCCTGCATTAATGCTGCTATCCCCTTACTCTTAACCTGTATTTGAGATCATGGTACCACTATGGTACTATATATGCATGTCATCGAAAATTCATGAATTAATCCAAAATTTGGAATCTATAGGTTTTGTAAATAAAGGCGATAAAAATGGCTACCGCAACCTCCGACACCCAAATGGCATCAAAATTACAGTTGGTGGTAGGCTAAGCCAGGAAGCAAAGCAATATCAGATTAACGATGTAAATCGGGCTATTGAGATGATTAGTGATTAAAGATGGATAAACATAAACAATATTTGAAAGTTGTGGAATGGTCTGAAGAAGATCAATGTTTTATTGGTCGCGTACCCGGTTTGGCTTTAGGTGGTTTTCATGGAAAAAACGAAGCTAAGGTTTATGAAAAGCTTGGCACATTGGTAGACGAGTGGATTAAGATTCATGAAAAAGAAGGAGCTCCCTTGCCACCCGCAACTGTAGGGAAAAAATATTCAGGTCGTTTCAATATTCGACTAGGGGAAACACTGCATGAGCGTCTTACGATCGAATCACTCAAGGTCAGTGAAAGTCTTAATTCGTATTGTGTAAAAGTACTAAAAAATGGTGTTGATTTAGATTAATTGCAGCGAAATCAATAGCGGGCACATTCAAACAAAAATTTAGCGGTATACAACAACTTGTTGCCCATCCGCAAGCCCTGAGACATCGCGTGCGACGATCTTTTCGCCCGCTTTAAGCCCTGCGGAAACAATATACTCACTGCCAACACGCTGACTGATCTCCACGGATACTCTTTTTAGATGTCCATCTTGAATTACGTACACATGATTCTCACCCGCGTTGGTTGTGACGGATGAGACTGGCACCGTAATCACATCAAGCTGTTGAGCAAGTGGTAAATTCGCACTCGCCAACATACCTGATTGGATGTTTTCGCCTGGTAAGCGAATTCTTAATGCATGCGTATTTGTAAATGCGTTAGGATCTGGCTGCAGCGCAATTAATTCGCCTTGAATAAACTTTGCTCCTACCAAAACAGAAATATCTTGGCCTAGCACAAGCGCTGCTGCTACTTCGCCCCTTACATCCAGATGTAAATCTAATGAACGAGTATCTACTACCGTTGCAATAACTTCTGTAGCCGTGACAAAATCACCTACCTGAGCATTAACTTCATTTACATATCCTGTGAAAGGCGCAATTAAAGTAGCTCGTTTTAAATTTCGTTGTGCTACATCGCGCTCGGAATTTTTTAATGACCGTCTAGATTTCGCAGTCGTCACTTTATATTGCAGTTCTGATACTTGAGAATCGAGTGATATCCTTTGCTGACGTGCCGCATCTAATTGTGAGGCAGATATCAAAGAGTCATTATTAAGTTGTTCGTAGCGTTGAACTTCGGCCTGTTGCAAGGCTAAATTGTCCTTCGCCAATTTCAACATGCGTTGGTCACGCAGATTGCCAGCTTGTTCGATCTGATATTGAGATTCAGCTTGAGTGAATTGGTCCTGCAGATCTTCATTATCTAGCAGCAACAATGCTTGGCCTGCCTCAACAAATGTGCCTGGCTCGACAATGCGCTGCTTTACTCGACCTTGCACCTCAAATTTTAGCTGTGCCGTCTTTGTGGGTTGCAATCGACCGATTAATGATTCTTTTGGGTCCAGGTCTTGTCGATCAACTTCAATCAGCACTACCTTTAATGGAGGCAGCTCTTCTAGTTTTGCCTCAGGCCCTTTTTGTGTCCAAAATAGCCCTATCACGAGCACAATAGCCGTAATGATGGCAATGATGCTGCCTACAAGCTGCCGCGAACCAAAACTTTCGCCGCTGTGATGTATAGATTCTGTCAATGGCTTTCCCTAATCCTGTTAAGCTGTAAGCGTCTGATAAATAATCAAGAAAAATAATAAAAACGTTTAGTTTTCAATCACAATACTTTACTAGTCATTCGTGTCGAAATACCTCCTGAGCAAGCTATGTGTATCCATTCTAGGGCTGATGTGTCTATCCGCACTATCGCTTGTCTTAGCGGCCGAGGGGCCCTATGCCCATTGTGAAGGCAGCCCTATTCCACCAGCAAGCCAGCAGGCTACACCTATAGACCCCGATACCCCTGCAGAGTTTACCGCAGATCGAGCCAAGCGCGATGAGAATGGGGTGGTTAGCTTGGAAGGTGCTGTGCACATGACGCGGGGATCACAAACGATCGATGCAGAATCGTTACGTTATGATGACAATAGCAAAACCGTTTATGCCAGCGGCAATGTACGTGCTGAAGACGATCAATTGATCATAGAAAGCCAAGAAGCCGAGCTAAACCTTAATACAGATTACGCCAAGTCCAACTCTGCCACCTATCAGTACAAACCTTTGCATGCTCGTGGCAGTGCCGACAGTATCGAACGTAAATCAGCCGATTTTATTCGTCTTGAAAAAACCACCTATACTACCTGCGAAGAAGGAGACCAATCGTGGGAATTATCTGCCGACGAAATTGAACTGGATAAAACTTCGGGGGAAGGGATTGGTAAAAATGTACTGGTAAAATTTAAAGGCGTGCCTATTTTTTATACACCATGGATACGCTTTCCAATTGACGACAGACGCAAAACTGGATTTTTAACCCCCACCGTTGGCAACTCCAGTGACTCAGGCTTTGAACTTGAAACACCTTGGTATTGGAATATTTCACCCAATCGAGATGCAATATTAACTCCACGAGTATTAACCGACCGTGGCTTACAATTGAAACCAAGCTTTCGCTATTTAAACCAAAAAAGTTACGGCCAACTTGGGCTTGAATATTTGGACGACAGTGAATTTAAAGACGATCGTTATCTAGTCTCTTTTGAACACAAAAGCTTTATCTCGCCCAAACTTGAACTAGACCTTTTATATAGCAATACTTCAGATAAAAATTACTTTGAAGACCTTGGCGATGGGCTTGGACTAAGCAGCACACAAAACATAGAGCGGCGCGGTGATCTGCATTACCGTGGGCAACACTGGCAATTTTTAACCCGTGTGCAAAACTTTCAAGTCGTAGATGAAAGCCTGCCAAGCATTGACAAACCATTTGAACGCTTACCACAAATTAAACTCGATGGAGATTATTACAGTCTACCAGGCGGATTTGATTTTAGTTCTAAAAGTGAGTGGGTCAGTTTTGTGCATGACAGTCGTATAGATGGTGATCGTCTGCATCTTGGAATTGAACTCGAACGTCCATTTGAAAGCACTGGTTATTTTATTCGCCCTGGCGCACGCCTTACTCATACAGAATACGACTTAAATCGCAAAGATGGTTTAGATGATGACCCTAGCCGCAGCTTACCGAGTGCACATATTGACGCAGGCTTAATATTTGAAAAAAACTTAAAAAATTCTACAAATATCCAAACTTTGGAACCACGCTTATATTATTTACACACCCCTTTTCGCAATCAAACAGATATTCCAATCTTTGATAGTGCAGAATATGAGTTTGGATTTGAGCAATTATTTCGCGATGATCGCTTCAGCGGCAGCGATCGGGTTGGCGATGCAGATCGCTTAAGCCTGGGGCTTACCACTCGCATACTAGATCCAGATAATGGCGAAGAAAAACTTCGCGCCAGTCTTGGGCGGATTTTTTACTTCAAAGACCGCAAAGTAACGCTACCAGGAGAGCGGGCTGAAAGCGAAGATTCTTCTGAAGTCGCTGTCGAGCTTAAAATCGGACTGAGCGACCGCTGGGAAGCCATTGCCTCCACCTTATATGATACGCATGACGATCATACTGAGAAAAACACTGCTCGATTACAGTACCGCTCTAAGAATGATTTTATTCTGAATATGTCATATCGATACCGACGCAGAGATATCGAGCCCATCGATTCACTAACGAATCGAAGCAGCAGCTTAGAGCAATCTGATATATCTATGGTCCTACCTATTAGTGATAATTGGCGCACCGTTGCACGCTGGAATTATGATCTGCAAGAAAAACGCAACTTAGAACTATTAGCTGGTGTCGAATACGATACCTGTTGTTGGAAAATCCGTTTAGCGGGGCGCCGCTATAATAAGAACACCGATGAGGATTATAATAATAGCATCGAGATTCAACTGGTATTGAAGGGACTTGCCCGAATAGGGTCGCCAATTGGAGAATTGCTAGAACGTGGAATACGCGGTTTCGATGATCGAGATGATCAATTTTGATATTAAAAAAATTACTCATGCATAAAATTACTTATTTAAACATAATAGTTAGCGCGCTCGTGTATGCCATACTTTCTACTGGCATCAATGCAAAAACGCTCAATCGAATCGTGGCAGTTGTTGAAGAAGACGTCATAACGGAAAGTGAATTGCAACAACGCGTAGGCGCTTTAGTAAAGCAATATGATAAAAACCGAGGTGCGTTACCGCCTCAAGATGTGCTTATTGAACAAGTCTTACAGCGATTGATTGTAGAGCGCTTACAAATTCAACTCGCAGAACGCCGCGGTATTCAAATCGATGACTTGAGCCTTGATCAAGCCATGCGAAATTTAGCCAAGCGTAATAATCTTAGCTTGGAGGATTTCCGCAATGAGTTAGTAAAACAAGGCCATGATTACGCTGCCTTTAGAGATCAAGTCCGTAATGAGATGCTATTAGATCAATTGCGCCGACGCACTATAGATCAAGGCGTTGAAGTAACAGATAGTGAAATCGAAGATCTGGTTAAGAAATCTGATGAAGATTTACTCAAAAAAGATTACGAATATCACCTTGCGCATATACTGATTGCTTTACCCGAAAATCCTCAAGCAGAACAACTTGAAAAATTAAAAAATCGAGCCTTATCGGTTTACGAGCGAGCCTCTGCCGGCAACAATTTCGCACAACTCGCCATTGCTGCATCAGATGCACAAGATGCTTTACAAGGGGGTGATTTGGGTTGGCGTAGTAAAGCCCAAATTCCTCCAGTTTATTTGCAGCAATTACAAAACATGGTTCCTGGCGATGTAAGTAAAATTGCACAAAGCCAATCTGGATTGCATATTTTCAAGGTCTTAGATAGGCGTGAAGTAAAAGACACTATGGTCAACCAAGTTTTATGTCGCCATATTCTTATACGCACTAATGCGCTACTAGATGATGCAGCCGCAAATATAAAACTTAAGGATATCAAATCTAGAATTGAGCGGGGCGAAGATTTTGGCGAGTTTGCGCGTGAATTTTCCGATGATCCAGGAAGTGCTGCCAATGGCGGAAATTTAAACTGGTCGACTACGAATAACTTTGTGCCAAAATTTCAAGAAATTGTTGATGGCATGCAAGTGAAGCAAATTAGTGAGCCCTTTCAAAGTCGCTTTGGCTGGCATATTGTAGAGCTACTCGATACCCGAAAACATGACAACACTGGTGAAGCTATGCGTGCAGAAGCGCGAGAGCAAATCAGACAGCGAAAAATCGAGGAAGAGACCGAGCACTGGCTAAGACAACTTCGTGATGAAAGTTATATCGAAATTCGCTTACACACCTCTAACTAATTTTTAGCTCACGGACTTCCCTGGGCGCAAAAATAGAAGAGTTACTAGCAAACTTCAATACATAAGTCTCTTAAATGCAGTCCCTCTTACGAATTGCCATTACTCCAGGTGAGCCTGCAGGTATTGGCCCAGAACTAACCTTGAAACTTGCTCAGCTGCCATTACCATTTGAAATTGTAGCGATTGCAAATATGCAAATGCTAGAAAAATGTGCACAACAGTCGCAATTAAAGATACAGCTCAATGCGTTTGATCCAAATACAAAAATATTACCGCACATGCCAGGACAACTTAATGTAGTCGACCTGCCAATACCCAGTTCAGTTACGACCGGAAAACTTAATGTCGAAAATTCTAGCTATGTGATTGAAACACTAAACACTGCAATTGAATTCGTGCAAAACAATACCTGCCATGCGCTTACTACTGGGCCCGTGCAAAAAAGTACAATCAACGATGCAGGAATATCTTTTTCTGGCCATACAGAGTTCATAGCCAAAAAAACAGGCGGCTATCCAGTGATGCTATTAACCAACGAAGCGGTTAACAAAGATCCAAATAAAAAACTACGCGTTGCATTGGTTACCACACACCTGGCTATTTCTGAAGTTGCCACAAGCATTACGCCAGAAAAAATAGAACAAGTGCTGAATGTTTTACACCAAGATTTAATCCAGAAATTTGGAATCGCCAATCCGTGCATTTGTGTTTGCGGTCTCAACCCACATGCAGGTGAAGGCGGTCATCTTGGCAACGAAGAAATTGAGTTCATTAGCCCTTTATTAAAGAATCTACGCAAAAACGGTATGAATTTAGTGGGTCCACTACCGGCAGACACGGCCTTTACTGAGAAAAATCTTATCGGCAAAGATGTGGTGCTTGCAATGTATCATGACCAAGGTTTGCCCGTAATCAAACACGGTGGTTTTGGAGACATTGTCAATGTAACACTGGGCTTGCCTATTATCCGAACCTCTGTAGACCATGGCACAGCTTTAGACATTGCTGGACAAGGTATCGCCGACGTAAGTAGCCTACATACAGCGGTATCTTTAGCCGCTAAACTCGCAAGCAGTCGCTTTTAATAAACCGGACAGAATTAACAGGATACGATATGGCTAAATTGACACCAGCAGCATTGCAAGCCTGGAAAAATCATGACGAACGCATGGTATTTACTACCTGTAATCCAGATAATATGCCCAATTCAATTTGGGTAATCTTTGTAAAATTGATTAATGATGAGCAATTTTTGATTAGTAACAATGCCTTTCACAAAACCTTTAATAACATAAGTCTTGGCAGCAAAGGCTCTCTGCTTTACATCGCTCTAGAGCGTGAAGCCTACCAAGTAAAAGGCTCACTCCAATACTATACGGCCGGTCCCGTGTACGATGACATGAAAAAGTGGCTAGACCCAAAGTTTCCCGGCAAAGGTGCTCTAACCCTAAACATTGAAGAAGTGTATTACGGCGCAGATCAAGTTGTCTAAACATGAAACGATGCATATGAACTACAAAGCAACTATTTTATTACTGGCATTATTTATAGCCGGCTTTACTTCAGCATTACATGCTGCAGGATTAGTAAGCCGCACCATCACCATTACAAGTAATGAAAGATTTGAGTTAGTCAACGGCAGTAGCATTCAATTTAAGTTTCAGCCACTGACGGATGAGGCTCGTGCTCTAGAAATTACCAATAAAGCATCCTCTTTAGGCGTTGTATATCTTGGGCAATTGCAACTCAAAGAAAATATCACTGCCCTATCTGCATTACGATCAATTGCCGATCAAATTGCTGAAAGCTTAGATTTGAGTTTTGGTGTAATTACTGACTCAAACACTTCCACCGCGCTCAAGGCGAACGAACTTCTTTTACTCTATCATCCTGCCGTCACAATAACGCTGGCCTTAGCTAGACCGAATGAGCAAAATGCTTACGAAATCATCTGCACTTATACATTGAAAGAATTAGCCACACAAGAAGTTAAGCCTCACCAAGCAAGCACAGATAGCACGCAAACCACACCTGTTGCAAGTGATACAGAACCCGTCTTAGAAAACGAAGCAGCCGCCGCTACAAACCCATAAAAAAATATTTTCACACTACAAGAATCAAACCATTTGCCCAAGCTATTAAAGGACATGAGCTTGCTAAGGAAAACCTCCCAATCTTATGACAAAAAAAATGGCCAGAAAATAATGAGAAACCATTAACCTCTACCTATTTGCAATGACAAGCGCCTTATTTACTTACCCTGCAAAAGTTTGATGGCGAACTGCGTGCAGAATATAAAATTATCTCAGTAGCAACGCACCTGTTGCACGTGATGTCTACACATTTGTAACCGAAAATATGCATCCACCACTCATTAATCGTGCATTAGTAGAAGCTGAACTTAGAACCACAGCAAATGAATCTGCGCATGACTAGGAAACTACGCAAACGTTTTGGGCAACACTTACTCACCAACAACAATACGATAGCGGATATCGTACAAGTAATTAACCCGACCCCACAACAAAATATTTGCGAAATAGGACCTGGACTGGGAGCCATTACATTGCCTGTGTTAAAAAAAGCGGGTGCAATGCAAGCGATAGAAATCGATCGAGACTTGGCTAAAGAGTTACTAGAAAAATGTAAAAATGTGGGCGAATTAACTCTTCATCAAGCGGATATATTAAAGATTGACTTAAATGCTATTGTTGGTTCAAATCAGTCTCTTCGTTTAATTGGCAACCTGCCTTACAATATTTCTACACCATTATTATTTCATCTTCTAAAATTCTCGAGCTTCATTGAAGACATGCATTTTATGTTGCAAAAAGAAGTCGTGGATCGCATCACAGCCATTCCAGGGAAATCAGAATACAGTCGACTGAGTGTTATGGTTCAGAGCTATTACAAAGTCGAAAGCTTATTTGATATTGCACCAGAAAGTTTTTCGCCGCAGCCAAATGTAATTTCGAGTTTTATGCGCTTACAACCTTGCGAAACAAACCGAGCTAAAATCAAAAATCGCGCATTATTCAGCAACATAGTCGCCATGGCGTTTCGCCAAAGACGCAAAACAATCAAAAATAGTCTCGCCTCCATAGTTTCTCAGAGCCAGCTGCAACAGGCCTCCATTGATCCCGGCCAACGACCGCAAGAAATTTCTATACCTCAATACATTGCACTTACCAATCAATTAAATAATTAAGTGCTTTTCTCAACAACTTATTGAATCTTCTAAGATTTTGACTATCTAATTGTTAATTATGATTATTTCAACAGGTTAATTTTTGAACTGTTAGCTAATATTAGTCACATCTGAGTTTTTTCTAATTTTGAAGGTATAATAAGCACCATGGAAGACACACAACCTCATAATATCGACATAACTGTAGATAGCGCCTTTATAGATGGGCAATCTGATGAAGATTCAAACCGCTATGTATTTGCCTATACCGTAACCATCCACAATGCAGGGCTAATACCTGCAAAGTTGGTGACCCGTCATTGGATCATTACCGATTCCAACGGCAAAAAACAAGAAGTTAAAGGCGAAGGCGTTGTTGGTGAACAGCCCTACTTACGCCCAGGTGAAGCATTTCAATACACCAGTGGCACGATGCTAGAAACCCCTGTAGGCACCATGCATGGCAGCTATCAAATGGTCGCTGATGATGGCACCGAGTTTGATGCTAAAATAAATGTGTTCACACTTGCGGCCCCACGCGTCTTACACTAACAAATAACTTTTCGTAAAATCTTCTTGTCCTGACTCAGCAGTTTTATCACTGCTTTGTCATTAGTCGTGCGCATTATGGTTATTACACTCACGCTCACACGCTTAGGCAGTACTACCCCCTGCAAAAAAGTCTAGGCATACTGCTCTTCAAACAACAGTGTGTTAACTTTTAGAAAATATTTCTAGCATGGCAATTTATGCAATTGGTGACATTCAAGGCTGCTTTGATGAGCTAATCAAACTAGTTGAAAAAATAGGCTTCAACCCAAACTCAGACCATTTATGGTTTGTCGGCGATTTAGTCAACCGCGGCCCTAAATCTTTAGAAACTTTGCGCTGGGTCAAATCCCTTGAAAATCGAGCCATTACCGTATTAGGTAATCACGATCTTCATCTTCTTGCGATCTACGCTGGTATTAAAAAAATCGATAATAACAATAGTCTCTACCCAGTTCTTCAAGCTGACGATGTAGATGAGCTGATGGACTGGTTACGACATCGACCTCTGATGCATTTTGATTCCAATCTTAACATTGCCCTGGTGCATGCTGGCTTAGTGCCACAGTGGGGCATCAAAGATGCACTGACACATGCTAAAGAGGTTGAGGAAGTATTACGCTCCAAACAAATAAAGGACTTTCTCGAAAACATGTATGGAGAAAAACCAGATTGCTGGGATGAAACACTCAGTGGTTGGGAACGTTTACGCACCATTACCAATTCATTTACACGTATGCGCTATTG
>JAPUHH010000106.1 GCA_027297825.1 Gammaproteobacteria bacterium | reverse complement strand
ATGATCTCACCAATGCTCTGCAAAGATTAAGCCGCGAAACTAAACCATGGGTGGTGTTCTTAGCTGGGCATGGAGAACGCGATCCTTTTAGTGAGGAAAACCAAGGCTTCAGCACTTTAAAACAGATGCTCGATTCCGGTGGGATGCAAATTCAGGCTATTAATTTATTAGAAACCACCTCAATACCCGACAATACCTCGGTATTAGTCATTGCTGCCCCTCAGTCTGAACTGCTACAAGGCGAAGAAAAATTAATTTTAGAATATGTCGAACATGGCGGTAATTTACTCTGGCTACGCGAACCCAACAGCAGTGAACAGCTACGCAGGCTTACTGATGCACTTAATGTTACTTGGGTGGATGGCACCATCATCGATGCCAATCAGAAGCTACGTTCAATTCTTGGCATTAAACATCCTGCCGTGGTACCCGTTTTGGAGTATCAAGCACATGCCATTACGCAAAATCTAAAAAACCAAACGCTGTATCCGTTTGCAGTGGGCTTTGAAGTTGGCACTAATCCTGAATGGCGAGCACAACCACTATTTTACTCATTGCCACGTACATGGTCTGAAACTGCCTCACTTACGGGTGAAGACATCGTATTTAACAGCGAAGAAGGCGACACCGCTGGCCCGTTATTGATGGCTGCAGCACTTACGCATGCACGTAGAGATGAAACCGAGCAGCGTATCGTTGTCATCGGTGATAGCGATTTCATGGCCAATGACTATATCGGTAATGGCGAAAATCTCACCTTGAGTGTAAGCATACTGCAATGGTTAACCGATGATGATGATGACCGCATCGCTTTGTTACCATATAGAGCCCCAGATGCTTCCATCGCCCTTAGTAATACCGCGATTGCTAGTCTGGCAAGCAGTTACCTATTGATCATACCGCTTGGCGTATTGATAATTGGGCTGCTACTAGGCCGACGCAGACGCAAGTCTTAGATTCGTCTAATTGGCTAAATTAATCGCAAAATTAAATATGCTAGCTAGCCAGATTTGGTCTAGCACGCTACAGTAAAAGCATGACCGCACTCAGCTCAAACAATATTGCTACAGCACTAACGCCATGCCTGGAAATTACCGTAAGCGAAGATTCGGCGCCTTTGGACGCCCATCAACCGTTACTCACACATCTCTATTTTGGTGATAATAATCACCCCAATACTAACTGCTTATCGATACAAACCAGCATAGAGGTATTGGGATCTAATTTGTTTGCGCAATACTGGTTTACAGACCAAAAGATCCAGCAAGCCAAGTATAAAAATGTTCACTATGCATTCAATCAGCAGATACTTTTTGGACATATCCAGCTCCGCTATTCTAATGAAGATGATTTTCAACAACTTACTGAGCAGACTTACCAAGAAGTATTTGAATGCTTAAAAAATACCGGCTGCACCCATCTGCTGCGCACTTGGAATTTTTTCCCTGAAATTACAAAAATTACAGCTACACATCAACAGATTAATCGCTATGAGTTATTTTGTAGCGGAAGACTGCATGCGCTGCACGCCAGTGGTATTGACCATAAAATATACCCTGCCGCAACGGTAATCGGCAATCAAAGTGATTGCTTGCAAATCTATTTTTTGGCTTGCGATACCCCCGGCATTGCCGTAGAAAATCCGCGGCAAACGAGCGCTTATGACTACCCCGTTACAGATGCATTAATGCGGCCATTATTTTCACGTGGTGTACTTAAGGTTTGGGGAAATCGTACACATTTTTATGTTTCAGGTACTGCAAGTATTGTTGGGCATGAAACATTACATATCAATGATGTCAGCGCGCAATTAAATGAAGCTATTAACAATATCGAAACTCTAGTCGCACACGCCAACGATCAGCATCAAACTCAGCTCAATGCACAAGACGACTTGCTTTACATGAAAGTATATATCCGTCATCGCAATGATGTGCCACATATCAAACAAGTGTTAGCCGCTCGACTTTCTAGCACTACACCGCGAATCCTGCTGCTTGGAGATATGTGCAGAGATGATTTATTAGTTGAGATCGAAGCCTTTTATCAAGCTTAACTCCTCCCTACATGCCTGAGCTTCCCGAAGTAGAAACCACGCTACGTGGCATCACTCCACATATCAGTGGCAAACAAATTACGGATATCGTTGTGCGCCAACAAAAATTACGTTGGCCGGTGCCGCGCAATCTACGCCAGCTACTTAAGAATCAGATAATTCATAGCATTAAGCGCCGCGGCAAGTACTTATTATTTGAAACTCCTGCGGGTCATGTCATTATACATTTAGGCATGTCAGGAAGCTTGCGGATCGTCGCAAGTCATTTAGACCCACAAAAACACGACCATGTAGATTTTGTATTTAATAAAAAGATCTTGCGGTTTCATGACCCACGACGCTTTGGATCTGTATTGTGGACCAGAAAAGACCCCTTGCAACATAAGCTGTTACAAAAGCTTGGGCCCGAACCACTTAGCAAGACTTTTCATGGCGAATATTTACACACACTCGCTACTGCAAAAAAAGTGAACATCAAAAACTTTATCATGAACAGCCATGTTGTAGTTGGTGTCGGCAACATCTATGCAAGTGAGTCGCTATTCTTGAGTGGTATACATCCACAACGTGCAGCAGGTCGAGTTTCCCTCTCTCGTTACGAAGTGCTGGCCAATAATATACAAAAAGTGCTAAGTGCCGCGATTGAACTTGGCGGCACGAGCCTGCGTGATTTTGTAAAAGAAGATGGCAAACCAGGTTACTTTGCTAACAGGCTTAATGTTTATAATAAAAAAGGCGAGCCCTGCCCAATTTGCAAAACACCTATCCAGGTTCGAGTTCTAGGACAACGTAGCAGTTTTTTTTGCAGTCACTGTCAACACTGAAGTAAATTTCAATACTCAGCAAGCTTAGAGTAATCCGAATATCACTTTGGATACTTTGCCACTCAGGAGTGAATAATCACCAGTTATCTATACGCCTAGTCATTCATGTTTGCGAATAATCCATATGTCAAATATGACAAGCTTTAAAATGTGAAATACTTCAAACTTATTAGCTAAATCATAATTATTGGATGAACAACACCAGCGCATGAGCAGAACTGACTTAGATCGCTATACGATAAGTAAAATCGATGAACACACGTTTGAACTAACCGACGCTGATACACTACAAACGTGGCAAATTGATATTCTTACCAATATCTACAAG
>JAPUHH010000105.1 GCA_027297825.1 Gammaproteobacteria bacterium | reverse complement strand
ACCTGCGCGATACCAGACATCGTATGCTTTAAAAAGCGCATCATTCTGAATTTGTAACTGGCATGATATTATTTTTATTATATAAATAAGCCACTTTTTTTAACTAGTAGTATCACTAACGCTCTGATTTCAGTGAAGCATATAATTTATGCTAGACGAAACACAACTGGTAAGCACTGCTAAGAAATCGAAAATGAAGTTCTCAGAATGGGTCAGAGAAACGTTAAAAAAAGCCTGTAAATAACTTCTTAGGTAAAATAGGCGAGTTTCTTGCGGTTATGGTGTGATACTTGATTAGAAAGGGGGTGAGTGAGGGGTGGGTTGGATAAAGCAGTAAATAAGGCAGTTAAGCGGGTATTAAAATGAGAAATACGCTACGTCCGCTAAGAACCCAAAGCAGACATTCAATAAATCATACGGGTTTATTACGTAATGGTCCTAGTGCACGATCAAATAATTTTCTTCTAATGGTATTTTGTATTGTGTTTTTCATGGGATATTGCCAATCTTAGAGATTCCAATCATTCCATAGATGTGAAGTATGAATTTTCTAAAAAAGCACTAAATTAATTTCCACACCATGAAACTACGTTTCCTTTTACCTTTGTTTCTATGCATTGCTATATTAATGTCAGCATTAACGGGCTGGCTGGCGATAAAATTGAAAGCATCCCTAGATGAAGTTGCTGACGCCCAAGAACGCCGCTTTCTTTCGGTCTCGCTAGCGGATGAGTTGCGTCAGTCTTCTGATGATCTTACAAATTTTGCGCGAATGTTTGTTCAAACGGAGGATCAGCGATTCGAAAAATATTTTCAGCAAGTATTGAAAATCAGAAATGGTGAAGCGCCACGTCCAGAAGGATACGAAGGAATTTATTGGGATAGAGTTATAGCTGAAAATAATTCTCTCTTTGAAACAGAAACTGGAGAAATCATTTCATTTGAAGACCGTATGGTTCAATTGGGGTTTACTGAGTCGGAATTAGCTCTCCTTCATGAATCTCAGAGACAGTCTGATAAGCTTGCAACTATCGAAAACCAAGCATTCGATGCTTTGAAGGGATATAAAAAAGGAGCATTCAGTGCTGGGCAAGGATTTCAGGATGATGGTGGAGGGAACTTTTTTTTCTCCAGCGACTTCGGCGCGGCCTTGGCACAATCGCTACTTTATGGAGATGATTATTTTCAAGTGAAGGCCGCTATCATGGAGCCCATAGGTCGTTTCCAGGATCAGGTGAATTTTCGAACTAAACAATCTCTTGAGGCAGTTCAAAACAATGCACGATCACTTCTATTTGGCGTGTTATTCGCAACTGCTAGTCTTTTTGGAACACTTGTAATACTTTCTTTAATTATCCAAAGAAAAGTACTTTTAAGGACAAACATCCTTGCAGGAACAGCCCAACAGATCACCGAAGGTGATTTAACGGTACGTAGCAGAATTCAAGGAAATGATGAACTTGGAATTCTTGGTAAGACTTTCGATAATATGGTTTCTCAATTGAGCCAAACATTGATCTTGGTAAATGCTGCTAAGGACCGTATGGAGAAAGAGCTAAATGTTGCTCATGAAATTCAGATGAGCATGTTGCCTCTTATATTCCCGCCCTTCCCAGATCACAAAGAATTTGACATCTATGCAGAATTACATCCTGCTCGGGAAGTCGGAGGTGATTTTTATGATTTTTATATCCTAGATGACGAATGGTTCTCTTTCATAATTGCCGATGTATCTGGTAAAGGTGTGCCTGCAGCATTATTTATGGCAGTTTCAAAAACATTAATAAAATCTCACGCAATGAGTGCTCGATCAACGGCGAGCATAATGACAAACGTCAACAATGAGTTGAGTGCAGATAACAAAGAAAGTATGCTTGTTACTGTCTTTATGGCTATGTTTAATTTCACAACTGGTGAGATGATTTACACTAATGCAGGCCACAACCCGCCTTTCATTAAACGAGCCAACGGAAGTGTTGAACAATTAAATGAACGCCATGGCCCTGTGGTTGGTGCCATGGGAGGTCTAATTTACAAAGAAGGAACCCTAAAATTAGCGAAAGACGATATTGTTTTACTATACACTGACGGTGTCACTGAAGCACAAGATTCCAACAATAGGCTTTATGGTGATAACGCCTTGCATCAACTTATTGAGCAAGAAGAAACTAAAGACATCAAATCAATAATCAAAAACATTTTATTATCAGTAAAAGAACACGAGGTAGGAACAGGTCAATCAGATGATATAACCTTGCTCGGTTTTAAAGTAACACAAGAAATATATCCAGAAAATCTGGATACACTGGAACTCACTCTAAAAAATGATATTTCAGAAATAACTCGGCTTATTGATAGCCTTGAAGATTTTGCAAAAAAGAACAACTTACCTACAGCTATAATAAGAAAATTCAGCATGGCATGTGATGAGATTGTCAGTAATTATATTTACTACGGCTCACCCCATCAAATTGACGACACACTGCATGTGAAATTGACTAAACTAAAAAACAAATTGATTGTTCAGATTTCAGACCCTGGAATACCCTTCAACCCACTACAGGATGCTAAAGATGCCGATACTGTGTCCAGTATTGAAGACAGGAAATTAGGTGGGCTAGGCATACATTTAGTGAAGGAAATAATAGACGAGGTAAGCTATAAAAGGCAAAACAATCGAAACATATTGATACTTTCTGGCTACTTGCCTGATAAAAAAAGATAGTCGAGAATTAATTTATGCATGGTTTGACATGCTATTGATTCTTCAATAACTAATGACAATTCAAGTTCAAGCCGTCTGATCTTGCTAAAAATATCAAATAATTAAACGCTTTCTTTCAAAAAAGCAGCGACGGCGTCTTTTTCACTATCATAGACATTTAATAAGCTGTTAAACCCTGACGTCTCCAAAACTTCCTGCACCTGATCGTTAGAGGAGCAAATTTTTAGTTCACCTCGCGATGCTTGCAATAATTTTGAAGCAAGTAAAATAACCCTGAGACCTGCGCTACTAATATATTCAACACCCTCCAGATTTAGAACTATTTTGTCGTTTGGAGCTTTAATAATTTTGACTAATTCATCACTAGCATCTCCTGAAGTCGTAGTTTCAAGGCGACCATTCAGATCAACAATGATAATGTCATAACTTTCTCGGCTAGTAACTTTCATCTATGTGCACCTATCGATATGAATTTATTAGCACATTGCACTGATCAATATATTAGCATCAATTTAAGAGTTATGTTTAGCACCCAATACTCATCTTTAGATGCATTCTGTAATGCATGGAGTGCAATTTCTTCCTTTGTTTCAGATATACAGCTTGAGCTATATATTATAGATTGAATGCTTTAAATGCGCGATAAAATACAACCTGTTTATAACGATTATGTCATCTCTTGCCACAACACATGAATTGAAAAAGCAGAAAGCATTTGAAGTGGCGGGATGTGAATTTATGTCAATGTCCATTTTTGGCCGTAAGCAGTCAT
>JAPUHH010000104.1 GCA_027297825.1 Gammaproteobacteria bacterium | reverse complement strand
CACAGTTTTTGTAAATGCACACGAGATTGTTGATATACGATTTGCGCATTGTGAGTAATTACAATTTCGTCTACATTGTTTGGCGTGCCAATTATGTGCGTGTTATCTATAAGATTGTGTTCTGCAATAATCGCAGAGACTTTTTCATTATCTTGTTTGGAAATTTGGATGACTGCACCAAGTTCTTCTGCAAATAAATTTGCAATAGTATCCTCGCCCAATCCATCTAAATGAATATCTAGCCCAATATGGCTGGCAAAGCTCATTTCACATATCGTTGCTAAAAGACCTCCGTCCGATCGATCATGGTAGGCATGAATTAAACCGATTTGTTTTAAGGAAGTGATAGCGTTGAAAAAATTAATCAAATCGTTTGCACTATCCAAGTCGGCAGGTTCGTCACCTAGCTGGGAGTACACCTGACATAAGGCAGAACCACCTAATCGACTTTTCTTATTACCTAAATCGATTAACAGTAATTGAGTATCATCGATGTCTTTGTCAATTACTGGGGTTAATGTCTTGCGCACATCATCAATCGGTGCATACGCCGTGATGATTAGGGATAACGGAGAGGTGACAGATTTTTCATCAGCACCCTCTTGCCAAACACTTTTCATCGATAAAGAATCTTTACCTACTGGGATGGTAATGTTCATTTTAGGGCACAGTTCTCGCGCCACAGCATGAACGGTTGCGTATAGCGTTGCATCTTCACCAGGAAGCCCCGCTGCGGCCATCCAGTTTGCGGATAACTTAATATCTGCAAGTTTGTTTACCTCTGCAGCAACAATATTCGTAATCGCTTCACCAACTGCCATACGACCTGATGCAGGACCAGATAGTAGTGCGATGGGTGTGCGCTCTCCTATCGACATCGCTTCACCGGTATAGCCCTGGTAATCGCTGCAAGTTACGGCTACATCAGAAACCGCCACTTGCCAAGGACCGACCAATGGATCTCTTGTCACCAAGCCGGTAACCGTTCTGTCCCCTATCGTGATTAAAAAGTTTTTTGCAGCGACAGTGGGTAATTGCAGTACTCTTTCTACCGCATCTTCAATCGTTATATTTTTTGTAGAGAAATTTATTACCTTATTCGAAACACTGACAACGTCACGCAGCATCTTAGGTGTCTTACCCAACAGCACATCCATGGGTATATCGATGGGTGTATTATTGAAGTAATGATCCGTAATTTTTAATTGCTGTTCTGAAGTGCTATGGCCTAAAACAGCATAAAGACAACGTTCGCGCTTACAAATATTGATGAAGGCGTCTAACTTATCTTTATCAATGGCCAATACATAGCGTTCTTGCGACTCATTACACCAAATTTCTTTCGGTGACATGCCGATTTCATCATTAGGAATTTTACGTAGCTCAAAAACACCGCCTTGATTTGCATCATGAATAAGTTCTGGCAATGCGTTAGACAACCCTCCTGCACCTACATCATGTACGGATATAATTGGACTTTGCTCTCCATACGCAATGCAATGTTCAATCACTTCTTGGCAACGACGTTGCATTTCTGCATTACTACGTTGTACCGAAGCATAGTCGAGATCTTCAGTGCTTTTGCCACTTGCCATGGATGATGCAGCACCCCCGCCTAAACCAATCAACATAGCGGGCCCACCTAAAACAATAATAGGTGTGCCTTCTGGAAAGTTTTGTTTATTAACATGTGGAGTGCGAACATTACCTAAGCCACCGGCGAGCATGATCGGTTTATGGTAACCACGCACACTTGAAACATCTGTTGTTGCAGAAACATCAATTTCAAGCGTTCTAAAGTAACCAAGAATATTAGGCCGCCCAAATTCATTATTAAATGATGCGGCACCGACGGGCCCTTCAAGCATAATTTCTAATGGGCTAACGATACGATCCGGTTTCCCATACTCAACTTCCCATGGTTGCAAATGATTAGGGATTCTAAGATTAGAGACAGAAAATCCACATAAGCCCGCTTTTGGACGACCCCCCTTACCGACTGCACCTTCATCTCGGATTTCACCACCTGAACCCGTTGCTGCACCAGGGTAAGGAGAAATAGCCGTTGGATGATTATGGGTCTCGACCTTGATTAATATGTGCACCTCTTCGGGTACATACTCATATTGATTCGTTTTTGGATTCACCAAAAATCGAGTCGCGGCATGGCCTTTGATTACGGCAGCGTTGTCACTGTAGGCAGAGAGAACATTTTCCGATGAATGTTCATAGGTATGTCGAATCATCCCAAACAAAGTGTATTCTTGCGGTTGATCATCAATCACCCAAGCTGCATTAAATATTTTATGTCGACAATGTTCTGAATTCGCTTGGGCAAACATCATGAGTTCTACATCTGTGGGAGCTCGACCTAGCTTTTGGTAGTTCTCGATTAAATAATCAATTTCATCTTCGGCAAGTGCCAAACCCATTGCTTGATTCGCATGCTGCAAGGTATCTTTAGCATCGCCATTGAACTCTACGCTAATGAGTTCACGTCTTGGTTCTTCAATAAATGCTGATTCAGCATCCTGCAAATCAAAACAAACCGATTCAGTCATACGATCATGCAACAGATCCGCTAGATTAGTTTTTTCTTTTTCATTAAGTGTTTCAGTTAATGAAAATTGATACAAAGTACCGCGCTCAATGCGTTCAATTTTTAATAAACCGCAATTGTGAGCAATATCAGTAGACTTTGATGACCATGGAGAAATGGTCCCCAAACGAGGAATGATTAAAATCATAAGACCATCATGTGAATCGGAAGACGTCTGCGCATAATGGAGTAATGCTTCTAGATGCTTATTTTCAGTCTCACTAAGCGTTTCAGTAACATTTATAAAGTGATAAAACTTGGCAGAAAAGCCATCTATTTTGGACGTGATTTTATGCAGCTTGCGTTGAAGATTCTGAATTCTGAAATCGGATAACGCATTGCCTCCTTCAATAATTAGCATTTAAACGACACGCCTTGATGTAGATTGGGTAAAAGCCGGAATCATAGCGAAAACACAGGGACCAATCACGTTGATAATAGGGTTATATGTCAGCAAATGTACTATTGAAGGCAGTATAACGATATACTTATATATTAACCCTAAGGGGGCGACTCGGTTTCGACGTGGATTACGAAACCTGAGGTGCATGCCGAGGATGTAGCTGACCTCGTAAAATACGCTGCAAACATATAGTTGCAAACGATGACAACTACGCTTTAGCTGCTTAAAAACCAGTCTAATGCCGTCCGACTAGTTCAGCTTGCGGTTCTAACTCGGGCGTAACCTCAGTAAGCTCGTGGTGAAGTCTGCCTGAGGCGGATCCATTAAAACCTTTTCAGGCTCGTGCTTACAGCCCCTGTTCGTCGGGTCGTAAGGATTAAAACAATGACGATACTAAGCATGTAGTACCAACGGCAGAGAATTTGCGGACGCGGGTTCGATTCCCGCCGCCTCCACCAAATACCCATCCTATCAGATCCAGTAAAGTCCAAAAAGCCCTGTAAACAA
>JAPUHH010000103.1 GCA_027297825.1 Gammaproteobacteria bacterium | reverse complement strand
CTTCATTTTGGTGACATGGGTGGGCAAGTATGGCGTATCGATGTGGCCGATCCTTAATCTAAGTAACTTTAATCCACAAAAAACGCCGCAGCTGCGGCGTTTTTTGTGTGTGTTTTATTTAAGATCTAATTATATTTTCTAGTTAAACTTTTTGGCATATTCTTCATACGAACCATGAAAGCCCATATGGTCTTTGGTCTGAAAAGGATCAGATTCATTTTCAGACATTTGAGTTTGTTCGCCATTTCCAAATTTAGCCAGATAACCTTCCATCGAACCAGAATAAGCATTACTCGAATGTGATGAATGACTGTGAGAATTGCTTTCGGTTTTAGCTAGATAGTCATCCATACTCATGGAGGTGCTATCAGCATTGCTTGTCTTTACAGGTGATGGTTGTTGAGCAGCCATCTGTTTAGGCTCATCGCCACGTAGATAGTCATCAATCGAACCTGAAAAGCCTTGATGATCATTAGCAGCTGCTTCGAGTTCGGCATTACGTTTAGCAGTTGATTGCGCGAGATAATCATCGATGGAGCCCGAAAAGCCTTTATGATTAGCAGTAGAACTGCTCGTGCCAGTACTGCTAGCAGAGTTTGCAGGTGCTGCATTAGAAGACGAAGAAGCATGACCCGTCTCATCTTTGGATGAGTACATGGGCTTTGAAGTCTGATGGCTGGATGCGGTGGCGCTAGATGAGGAACTGCTACTCGATACTTGGCTGGTCATCGTACTATTTTCATTTGCTAGCCTTCTGCGGTCATCGATATAAAATGCAGCAAGTACTGCAAAGATGATGACACCGGTTAAGGGCCAAAGGTATTTGTTAGGTAATGCGGCCATGGTTTTACCCTCGTTATGGTTTAAATCTAGATAAACTTATATGGATTATGGTTCGAAATTGTAAAGCATATTTGCACATTAGGGCGACAAGTTTGTTGTATACCGTGAAGATGTAACGAATTTTGACAAGCACTCATGCGACAGATCATACATATCGATATGGATGCCTTTTATGCATCGGTGGAACAAAGAGATTTTCCTCAATACCGTAATAAACCTGTGGTTGTAGGTGGCGACCCTGCGATCCGTGGAGTCGTTGCGACTTGTAGTTATGAAGCGCGTACATTTGGTATCCATTCGGCCATGGCGTGTTCACAGGCACTGCGTTTATGTTCCCAAGCGATCTTTGTGCGGCCGCGTTTTGAAGTGTATCGGCAAATCTCGCAACAAATTCGTGACATTATGTTTAGTTATACAGATGTAGTGGAGCCTTTATCATTGGATGAGGCCTATTTAGACGTCACACAATGTAATCGAACCTTCGGCTCACCCACGTTAATTGCTAAAGCAATTCAAAAAGATATTCAGTTCAAAACTGGACTGACTGCATCCGCAGGTATTTCCTATAATAAGTTTCTCGCTAAAATTGCCTCAGACCTGGATAAACCCAATGGCCTCACGTTGATTACAGAAAAACAAGGCCCTAATTTTGTGCAGCAACTCCCGATTGGAAAGTTTTACGGAATTGGCCCAGCTACGCAGGAAAAGATGCAGTGCATGGGCATTTATACCGGTGACGATCTATTGGCTTGGAGCTTAGACGAACTCAAACCGTTATTTGGGAAAGCGAGTCTGTATTACTATAACGCGGCACGAGGTTTGGATGATCGCGAGGTTGAAAGTCATCGTCAGCGAAAATCTATTGGTTCAGAGAAGACCTTTGATGAAGATCTTAAAGATCCTAAGGAAATGTTGGAAAAACTGCACCAATTGGCCGCTGAAGTGTGGCAAGAAATGCAGCAAAAAGAAGTCACCGCAAGAACCATTACGGTAAAAGTTAAGTTTGATGACTTTGTACAAGTTACTCGTGCCAAAACAGTCAGCCGTAATATCAATGAGGTGGTGGAGATCACCGTGCATTTACAGGAATTGCTGCACAAAGCAGAAATAGAGGGGAGAAGGGTGCGTTTATTGGGGGTGACGGTTTCAAATTTAGACATGCTTAACAGCGTAAAAAAAGAACAGCAGCTATTTCTGCTTTGAGTGTAGATGGGCGTGAGTCCTGGGCCCAGTTAAGCTGATCAAAAAATGCTCAATTCTGTTTAATTTCAACAATTTAACTTCCTTATATTTAGTGCGTTTATTTATTGTTTTCAGAATAGCGCTTATGTTGTAGAGCGCTAGGCCTTGTAGTAATGTTTACCTAAAGGAAGTGGCGCATATAAAGCGTCATATTATTTACCCTACTCACCCGAGTAGCGCAGGAGTAGTTATGCAGACCGATAAAATAAAAGTGCCCGAAGGGCATTCCGTTCACCATGTTGTTTGCCCGCATGATTGTCCCGATTCATGCTCGATGCTGGTGACACGTGATGACAGTACTGGTAAAGCCGTGCGTGTGCAGGGCGATCCAACTCATCCAATTACGCGTGGCTACTTATGCAATAAGGTGAATCATTATCTTGATCTGGTCTATAACGATAATCGTGTACTGTATCCGCATAAGCGCGTGGGACCAAAAGGCCCAGGCGCACAATTCGAGCGCATTTCTTGGGATGAAGCGTTAGACACCATCACCAATAACTTTAATGCTGTGATTAAGGAATATGGCAGCGAGGCGGTACAGCCATACTCATACTCAGGCACCATGGGCATGGTTGGGTTCTGGACTATGGACTATCGTTTTTGGAACAAAATGCAAGCGGCAGGCTTAGTTCAATCAATTTGTATTTACGCTGCCATGTGGGCTGGATTGCATACCTACGGTTTGGCGGCTCCCAACATGTCGGTACATGAGGCGGCCGAAGAAGCCGATCTGATGATACTTTGGGGTGCAAACTTAGTCAGTACCGGAGTGCACGCCATTCCATTTATTCGTGAAGCCAAAGAACGCGGCATGAAACTCATCGTAATCGATCCGCGGGTAACACGTACCACCATGATGGCTGATTGGCACATCCAGCCCAAGCCTGGAACCGATGCAGCATTGGCGTTGGGGATGATGAAAGTCATCGTGGATAAAGGCTTGCATGATCTCGATTTTCTAAAAGAACAAACCAATGGTTGGGAAGCCTTACTTGAAACAAAACTACCAGACTATCCATTGGATAAAGTAGAAAAAATAACCGGTGTATTGGCAGCTGATATTGAAAAACTTGCTTTGGAATATGCTTCCACAAAGAAATCATTTATCCGTGCGAACTATGGCTTAAACCGTCATCAAAATTCGGGCCAAATGTGCCGCTCAATTTTAATTCTTCCTTGTATTACGGGTGCTTGGCGTGAAGCATGTGGCGGCGCATGTTTTGGCAACTTAGAGGAAATGTGGTTTCGCCTGATTTCGGATAAATTACATAGACCTGATCTCGGCAAAAGAAAGCGTGCTATCAATATGGTACAGATTGGGCGTGCATTATCAGAAGATATCGATGCCGATGGCAATAAAATGGATCCGCCGATTAAGAGCATATTTATCTATAACTCGGATCCTGCCAATTGTGCACCTAACACCAATGCAGTTCGAAAAGGATTGATGCGCGATGACCTTTTCGTCGCCGTACATGAAACGTTTTGGACCGATACCTGCCAATATGCAGACATCGTTATTCCTGCAGATACACAGCTAGAGCGCACGGATGTAGTTGCCACCTATGGCAACTGGTACTACACAATGAATAAACCTGTGATCGAACCATTAGGGGAGAGTGTGCGAAATTCTGAGTTATTTCGCATGATGGCCAAGAAGATGGATTATGTGGAAGATGGTGACAATGCCTTTACTCAATCCGATGAAGAAATTATTCGTGACATCATATTTGATGAAGGCGAAAATAATCCGTTGATGGAAGGTATTAAATACGAAGATATTTTGAAAAATGGCTTTGTGCGAGCCAATACTGGTTCAGAGCGAAGAAACTTTATGAAGAATGGTTGGCCCACACCATCAAAGAAAATAGATATTTGGTGCGATGCTTTAAAAGAAGAAGGTATAGATCCATTACCCTCCTATGTTCCAGAGATTGAGGGGCAAGAAGATCCAAAACGCAGTAAGTATCCTTTGCAAATTTTAAGTAGTGCATCGCACTATTTTATTGGTGATTCATTCCAGTGTGTGCCTCGTTTGCAAGCTATGCAGTCACGGCCAACAGTAGAATTGAATCCAGAAGATGCTAAAGCTCGTGGCATCAAAGACAGTGACCTATGTCGTTTGTATAATGATCGTGGTGAAACCTATGTTTATGCTGTCATTATCGATGGCTTAATTTCGGGTGTGTGTTCAACACAAAAACAATTTAAAGGCAGTAACACACCGGGCGGTGTAAATGTAAATGCGTTGGGCTCTGAAATGTTAACGGATTTTGGAACCGCTCCTTCTTTTTATTCTGTGCTCGCCGAAGTTGAATTGGCAAGTGATGAAATGCGCATAAAGACATTATTGAAAGAGTGGGGTGGTAAAGAGGGTTATCTTGAAAAGTGGCGCGAAGATCCTCTAAATCAGGGAATTGAAGCTTCCGAAAAAGAAATTTTAGCTTTTGCTGAAAAACAACATCCTGGAATTTTCAGTTAATTGATTATCGAACAAGAATATAGAAAAGAGGAGTATTTATAAAAATGGCGATAGCACAAAAAAATTTTCATGACCCAATTGATCATTACATAAGGAAGCTACCGGAGCCTGATCGCAGTATTCAGATTAATCGTGTTACTGTCAATGCTGGAGTAATTGCGAGTGTAGAGAACTTAACTTATGACACATATAAGGTTGTTATTAAGTGTAGCGATGACGCGATGAAGATAATGTTTACTGCAGGTCAATACGCCACCATTACAGTCCCAGGGTGTAGAAAACCACGTCCTTATTCTTTTGCAAAAGCAGCAGAAAATGAAAATCCAAATGAATATTCATTTTTTATTCGTTTAGTGCACGGTGGCAAACTTTCCAGTTGGATAGCGCAAGAAAATCGTGTGGGTGAGCATGTAAAAATCTCTGGACCTCTTGGTAAGTTTTCCTTAGACCCCTCTAATAAAACGATGATTTGCATTGCAGGTGGTAGTGGAATGAGCGGGATTAATGCAATTGTTGAACATGCATGTTATTTGCAGGTAGAAAGAGATTGCTACTTTTTTTATGGCGCTAGAACCCAAGCAGATCTATATCTACACGAAGAGATGCAAGATATCCAAAGAAAATGGAATAAGAATCATACATTCAAGTATATACCGGTGTTGTCGGAAGAGGCAGAAGATAGTGACTGGGATGGTCAGCGTGG
>JAPUHH010000102.1 GCA_027297825.1 Gammaproteobacteria bacterium | reverse complement strand
AATCGCATAAAGGTAATTGGCGTAATGCTTGGATGGAAACCAGACGATTATGCAACTGACAAGGATTTAGCCGATATAGGTTGGATGTTGGATCAGCTTGTTATAAAAGTTAAAGAACTTACAGACAGAATGCAGTCTGCACTGCTTGAAAATAATCGCGAAGCCGCTAAATACATAGCCCCGCTTCGGCGGGGGCTTTACTATAATGTGGATGACTGCTTACGATCTAATGCAGACGTTACTGACAATCTTCTATACGATTTATATATAGAGCAAATATCAAGATGAAAAAAGAACAGCCGTAAAACGCAATATACGAGAAAAAGGCATAACGATGGAACAGATAACAAGGATCAATCATGTTGGCTTACGGGTTCGGGATTTGGGGCAAGCTCGGGCATTCTACGAAAAACTAGGGTTTAAATTCATCGTTGGACCGGTAGGCCCAGA
Source organism: Gammaproteobacteria bacterium (assembly GCA_027297825.1). Classification (GTDB taxonomy): domain Bacteria; phylum Pseudomonadota; class Gammaproteobacteria; order UBA4575; family UBA4575; genus JAPUHH01. Next base: position 15,051 of record JAPUHH010000102.1, on the reverse strand, counting down.
GCCTGTCGCGGTCATGGAACATCCAACGGGTATCAACATTAACTTCATACTCAATGCCTCTTCTGATGCGTCAGAAAACAACATACTTATGGATGTACCAGAGAAGCATACCGGGTTCACTCACATCGCTCTAGAAATCACGGATCGAGAAGCGGTCGAGCGGCATCTCGACGATGTTGGTATACACATAACAGAGACAGTTAAACTACCCGACGGAACAGTGTTCTTTTTTGTTCGCGATCCTGATGGCAACGTCATTGAATTCCACCAACCCGCATAGCTGACCGCTAACGACCCACAGCGGATATTCAATGTTAAAAATAATAGACGTGAAATCTAGTAAGTTGAACACTCTTCTTTGAGACAACTGTTAGGAATTTTCATGAGTGGGTTCGCACCATTTAATTACCCGCCCTTTTTCAGCAAATAGCCCTGTACAAAGGAGCCTGGCTCGTTCTAAACCAATTTCAGGGCTTAGAATTCAGCCCACCATGTAGCAAACTACGAATTCGCCATGTAGAGGTGTCAATAAGTAACTCCAATTTTGTATTACTTAATTCTCCTAATGATAGTCATCCAACCCTATAGAGAAAACTTCTGATCGAAATCCATTTGAATACTGTATTTATTTGAAGCAAAGGCCAATGCATAACCAATCAACAAATGTCCTATCACCTCTAACGATTCTTCTAAAGGTACATGTGCAATCTCTTCTCCAGGAATAAATTTCCAAATACGTTGATCAATCGTTACGGATACAAAATAGGTAAAAAAGCCTATAGCAATTAAATTTATGAGTCTTGTATCTTGAAAATAATCAAAGAATTGGTGGTAGTGTTTATGCGTAATGTAAAATAGTACAAGAATGCCTAAATAAACCCCTGCTGAACTACCTGGAGGATGTATTTCTCGTATGAAAAATACTAGCAGTAAACAACCTGCCCAGATAAAAAATATTTTTTTAGTCAATACAAATCGAACTAAGCAGATCAAAAGAAACCCAGCTAACACGATAAGCGCGGTTATTTCTAGTACGTATTTTTCTACGGTATATAATCGAAATTGAATGAGTAAATTGATGCTAAACGTAATGATGAGCGGAATAATAAATATTAACGGATAGTTGGCATGCCTGCAGATGAGTTTACAGTGTTGAGTAAAGGTAGGAATTTCTAGTTTATTGTGAGACATAGATCATTCATCACTTATCACTCAATTAAAAAATATAAAAAAAGTAAAAATAATATATATCATCTAGTAAAAATATAATATTGTCAGCTTTTGGCCGAAAACGGGCATTAACAGTTTATATAGGATCTATCAAATAATATGGTAAAGGTTAAAGCTAGCAAAATTCATGGGAAAGGTCTGTTTTGCACTGAAAAAATCCAGAAGCATACTGTGCTAGGTAAATGTGAAGTAACAGATACTCAAGAGCTGAATGACTATACGCTGTGGGTGGATAATAAAATGTTCGACGTAACCTGCGACTTCAAATTCATCAATCATTCACTAGAACCAAATGTTGTTTACTATGACGACCTTACAGTAGTGGCATTGAAGGATATTGATCCGGGCGAAGAACTCACACATCAATACGAATGACCGTTAACGACCCAAAGCGGACGTTCCAATAGTAGAAATAGATATTTAGCTATGCCGGAAATCTAATTTAGCTCAAATTCAATAAATCTAAATACGAGGACATTTATATGCCTTCTAAGACAACAGCTTTAATAATTGGCGGCTTTTTACCAGCATTAATTTATGGCGGATCAGCAATATTTCAAAAGCTAAGCACCAGTATAGGTATTAGTATTTCAACTTATCTAGTAGCAGTTGGTGCTGGTGTTGTGCTTGCTGGTTTAGGGTTTTATTTTTTTGATAACACATTACATTTTTCACTTAAAGCAAGTTCTTATGCAGGAATTTTTGGGTTGACGTGGGGAATTGCAAGTGGGCTTGTAGCATATTCATTACTACATTTTGATGTGCCAATTTCTCAATTAGTCCCTTTATACAACATGAATACGTTGGTAGCCGTATTGCTTGCCTTAGTTATCTTTAGTGAATGGAAGGATTTGCATACACTTAAATTACTGTCAGGCACTGTACTAATTGTAATAGGTGCAATTTTTGTTGCAAACGCTTAACACAAGTGGGTAATAATTATTATTGAATGACTGCTAACGACCCCAAGCAAACATTCAAAATTATTGTCAGATGTTTATAAAATTACAGTAATTTAAATGCATATTGAGTATAACAACTACTTATTGGTGGCATTTTTCATGAGCTTGGCAGGAATTGTGCAGGAACAACTTACAATTGGCTCGATTCCATCTAGGATAAATCATCATAAATAATTGATAATATTGGTCGGAGTGAGAGGATTTGAACCTCCGGCCCCTGCCTCCCGAAGACAGTGCTCTACCAAGCTGAGCTACACTCCGTTTTAAACCTTATAAAGTACGGGAAATTGCAAACTCGGTTAATTCTATCAATGCATCACGATAGGGGTTATTGGGTAATTTTTCTATATGCTGTTTAGCAAGCTGTGCTTGTTCACTCGCAGCATTTTCAGTGTAGGCAATGGCTCCAGTCGATTCAATTGCAGCCAACACTTCGCCCATGTACTCTTTGCCACCATTTATAATGGCTTCACGTATTAATTCAGCCGTGGCACCCTTGCTGTTTTTTAGTGCATAAATGAGTGGCAGCGTAGGTTTACCTTCGGCCAAATCATCACCTAAGTTTTTGCCCATTTCTTCTGGCGAAGATTGGTAATCCAACACATCATCCTTAAGTTGAAATGCGGTACCAATATGGGTCCCATAGGCGGCGCATGCACATTCTATTTCTACAGATTGCTTGGCGAGCAAGGCACCGAGCTGACAGGCCGCCTCAAAAAGCTTTGCCGTTTTAGATTGAATTACAGCCATATAACGATCTTCCGTCGTATCTGGATCATTACAATTCAACAATTGCATGACTTCGCCTTCAGCAATAGTGTTAGAGGCATGCGCCAATATTTGCATCACGCGCATCTCACCTACATCCACCATCATTTCGAACGAACGGGAAAATACAAAATCGCCTACTAACACCGTGGTTTCGTTCCCCCAAATTGAATTTGCGGTCTCATGCCCTCTTCGCATGCTGGACTCATCCACCACATCGTCATGTAATAAAGTCGCGGTGTGGATGAATTCAATAATTGCGGCTACCAGTGAATGTTTGTTACCGCTATATCCGCAAACCTTGGCGCACAGTAGGGCCAGCAATGGACGTAAACGCTTGCCACCGCTATCGATGATGTAATTAGCCATCTGGTTGATGAGCGCTACATCGGAATGCAGATACTGCCGAATCACAGCATTTACACCCTGCATATCTTCAGAAACTAGGTTTTGTATTTTTTTAAAATCCATAATTATTATTTTGATACACCTATGTGCTGCGCTAAGTCCCTATTTTAATAAGGTTATACCATTTAAAGGTAGTTTCGATTGACCCACTCGAGTCCACTGGTTAGAATTGCGCCTCTTTTTCAGTCCACATTTTGGAGTTTTTCTGGTGTACGCAATCATCGCTACTGGCGGCAAACAATACCGTGTCCAACAGGGAGACGAACTTAAGATCGAAAAGCTCACTGGTGATCCTGGCGAGAAAATCGAATTTGATCAAGTATTATTACTCTCTGATGGTGAAGACGTGTCAATTGGCACTCCTTACCTTGAAGGGAGTAAAGTTACGGGAGAGGTGCTCGCACATGCTCGCGCTAAGAAAGTTGAAATCATCAAATTCAACCGCCGTAAACAGCACATGAAACGCATGGGACATCGACAATCCTATACTCAGGTCAAAATTACTAGTATCACTAAATAATGGACAATTCTAAATAAGGTTTAACAATGGCACATAAAAAAGCAGGCGGTAGTACGCGTAACGGTCGCGATTCACAGTCTAAACGCCTTGGCGTCAAACGTTTTGGTGGCGAGCAAGTACTTGCTGGGAATATTATCGTGCGTCAACGCGGTACACAGTTTCATCCCGGTGAAAATATCGGTATTGGTAAAGACCATACTCTATTTGCAAAAGCTGAGGGTCGTGTAGTATTTGAAACCAAAGGTCCAAAAAATAGAAAATATGTGCGCATAGACACGGTGCACTAAACAATAGGCCGAGTCACCCATGCTTTTTTCAATCGATACTTCATTTTTAAGTGATTCAAATATTCAAGTATCGACGTGCACACTTCGTTTTTCACAGCCTCCAGGTCTCAGCTCATGGGAAAATCCCAATTTGTGCTATTTGTGACTTGGGCTTCTATATAACTTATTAGTTAAGAAGCCCCGCTTTAGTCGGGGCTTTTTTTATATCTAACTTAAAATAGGCAGCTCTTATTTGTTAGCTTAAGCGACTAACCGGTTTTGCCTCTCGCCAACGGCTCGTGCGTGGCTCTAAATAAGTTACATCCATGGTGACAATGCAAAACCGGCAACCCATACTTCCCTGCACACAAGTCGAGGTGATAAATGTCGAGAAAGCGGAGTTTACACACAGAATTTGAGCGCTTTGAGGCATTTTTTAACCACGAAGAAATATAAATCAGAACTTTCCAAAACCTAGATTATGAAGTTTGTTGACGAAATAACCATACATGTTCAAGCCGGTAATGGTGGCAATGGCGGCCTAAGCTTTAGACGTGAACGCTATATACCCCTCGGCGGACCTGATGGGGGTGATGGAGGTGACGGCGGTAGTGTGTATTTAGTTGCCGATGAAAACTTAAATACTCTTGCGGATTTTCGTCATACCCGTTCTTTTAAAGCCGAGCGCGGACAAAATGGTATGGGACAAAACCGTACTGGCAAAAAGGGTGAAGATAAATTTATCAAGGTCCCAGTGGGCACTTTGATTATGGATATAGAAACCAAGGATACTATCGGCGACCTCACCATGCATGGCGAACAATTACTTGTAGCACAAGGTGGCGACCATGGTTTAGGCAACGCCAGATATAAAAGCTCAACGAATCGTGCGCCTCGTAAAACTACAGCCGGCCAACAAGGTGATGCACGAGACCTTTTTATGGAGCTTAAGCTACTAGCAGATGTTGGTTTATTGGGACTGCCTAATGCTGGTAAATCTTCTCTAATACGTGCTTTATCTTCGGCCACACCCAAAGTTGCGAACTACCCTTTTACAACACTGCACCCAAGCTTAGGCGTCGTGTATGTCGCCCCACACAAAAGCTTTGTAATTGCCGATATTCCAGGATTAATTGAAGGTGCAGCTGAAGGCATAGGACTTGGCACTCAATTTTTAAGGCACTTGTCACGCACACGTTTATTGTTACATATGATTGAATTATCCCCTTCAGGTATGGAATATGATTTATGCCAAGACTACTTCTCAGTCTTAAACGAACTGATAAAATATAGTGATGAGCTTGCGAATAAAGATCGTTGGCTGGTCTTTAATAAGACAGATTTATTAATGGCAGATGATTGCAATCAAATAATTAAAGAATGTGTGGAAAAATTAGAGTGGGATGGACCGGTATTCTCAATTTCTACGTTAAGCAAAGTAGGCACGGACAGTTTAAGTAAACGCATTTATCCTTATTTATATGAACAACAAACGACATCAAGTTAGCACTAATAAACGTTGGGTTATTAAAGTAGGCAGCTCTTTAGTGACCAAAAATGGCCGTGGGCTAAATATGGATGCGATCGCTAATCTTGCTTCTCAATTAGCCGCCCTAGTAGACTCCGGAAAGGAAGTAATATTAGTATCTTCAGGCGCCATTGCTGAAGGCATGAATCGCTTAGGCTGGCAACAACGTCCACATGCGGTATATGAATTACAAGCCGCCGCCGCCGTGGGCCAAATGGGTTTAATCCAAGCCTATGAATCCTGCTTGCAACAACATAATTTACATAGTGCGCAGGTCTTGTTAACCCATGATGATTTACAAAATCGTAAGCGCTATTTAAATGCACGTACAACATTACGTAAATTACTGGAGCTAAAAGTTATTCCTGTAGTAAATGAGAATGACACGGTGTCTACGGATGAAATTAAGTTTGGTGATAATGACACCCTCGCCGCTCTGGTAAGCAATCTAGTTGAAGCTAATACACTAATTATATTGACTGACCAACAAGGGGTCTATGATGCTCCACCCGGCCAAGATACTGATAATATAATAATTGATGAGATTTCTGCTGCCGATCCACTGCTAGATAAAGTTGCCGGCCCAAGTTCAGGAGAGTTAGGTCGTGGCGGCATGCTCACCAAGGTGTCCGCTGCCCGCATCGCGGCACGTGCGGGCGCCGCTACCATTATTGCATCCGGGAAAGTTAAAAATATTTTACTACGAATCGCTGCAAATGAATCGCATGGTTCGCTGTTATACCCTGATGCTGAACCTCTTGCGGCACGCAAACAATGGATTGCAAACCAACTCTATACGCGTGGAGAGCTCTGCTTAGATGACGGCGCTTGCCAGGTAATTTGTAAAGCTGGAAAAAGCTTATTGCCGATCGGTGTTAAAGAAGTCAAAGGTGAATTTGACCGTGGTGAAGTAGTGAGCTGCAAAGATTCGAGTGGTCATGAAATTGCTCGCGGTTTAGTCAACTACTCAGCCAAAGAAGCACGGCAATTACAGGGCGCAGCAAGTGGAGAAATTGAAAAAATTCTAGGCTACGCAGATGAACCTGAACTGATTCACCGAGATAATTTAGTAATATTATAAGAGTAACACTAATCGAGAGTTACCCTCAGTGCTAAACGAGAACTAAACCTGCGTTACATCACCCTGATACGAGTATTGAGGCGACTTTTATGCCGTGCAGCTTTATTGGTATGAATGAGGCCTTTACTGACAGCAGAATCAATCACCGGCATCGCGGCCTTATAAGCAGATTCAGCCGCACTTTTATCTCCAGCAGCGATGGAATTGACCACGGCCTTGATCTTAGTGCGTAATTTGGAACGCTGGCTAGCATTGTGTAAGCGGTTTTTCACTGCTTGGCGTGCTCGTTTTTTAGCGGATGCAATATTGGCCAATGTTTTGTCCTATTCTTCTAGAGTTCTACCGTTCGGGTCGCGTACTATGGTAGCAAGATAAATAAATGTCAACCTTCTCAACCCCTAACTCGCCAACCTTAAAAAATAAAAATGGCTGAACACCGAGCCTTATTTAAATCTACAGCAGTAATTAGCGGTATGACCCTTATTTCAAGGGTTTTCGGCTATATTCGGGACGCCGCCATATTTATATTCTTAGGCGCCACTGGCAGTACCGATGCTTTTTTTGTGGCTTTTCGTATCCCCAATTTTCTACGCCGTTTATTTGCTGAAGGGGCCTTCTCCCAAGCTTTTGTACCGGTGCTATCAGAATACAAGGAGAAGCGCTCAGAAAGTGAGCTAAAAGCACTTATCAATCATGTATCGGGGGCACTAGGCCTAATCCTGTTGCTCTTGAGTATCCTAGGAGTGCTCCTTGCGCCTATTCTGATCTATATATTCGCACCCGGATTCATTGATGATCGTGAACGCTTTGACCTGGCCACACAAATGCTGCGTATCACCTTTCCTTATATATTGTTTATCTCGCTGACTGCATTCTCCGCCAGTATTTTAAACACCTTTAATCGATTTGCAGTACCTGCCTTTACCCCTACATTACTCAACCTGTCACTGATCGGGGCCGCCATATGGCTTGCGCCTAGGTTCGATCAACCCGTCGTAGCGTTAGCCTGGGGAGTATTTATTGCTGGGATTGCACAGCTCTTATTTCAAATCCCTTTTCTTTATAAATTGGGGATGCTACCCAGGTTTTCGCTACAGGGTGCAACGGATGGAGTAAAAAAGATTATACGTCTGATAATACCGGCCATATTTGGCTCATCTGTCGTACAAATAAACTTGTTAATTAACACCATCATTGCTTCATTCTTAGTAGCCGGCAGTATCAGTTGGTTATATATCTCAGACCGTTTTGTAGAACTACCGTTAGCCATTTTTGGTGTCGCCACGGGCACCCTGATTTTACCAAGACTATCTAAACAATATATTAATCAATCCGAAACGGGCTTTAATCTAACGCTTGATTGGGCTTTGCGAATTTCGTTGCTAATTGCCATACCCTCCATGCTGGGTTTGATCATTCTGGCGCAGCCCATACTAACCTCCTTGGTGCAGTATCGTGAATTCACGGCTAACGACACTTCGATGGCTGCACTGAGCTTAATGACCTATGCCCTAGGCTTACCCGCTTTTATATTAATAAAAGTATTAGCACCGGGTTTTTATTCGCGCCAGGATACCAAGACTCCGGTCAAAATTGGTGTCATTGCAATTTTTTGTAATATCATCCTAAATCTTAGTTTCTTCTGGATCTGGAAACATTGGCAGCTAAGCGGCCCACATGCGGCTTTAGCGCTCGCGACCTCAATATCTGCATATCTGAATGCCGCATTACTATTTAGAAAACTTAAAAGCACCGCGTCCATTTCCCTACCCAATTGCCGGTTAAAATTCACGGCGCAGATTCTTATCGCCACAATATTGATGACAGTAGTATTGATATTAGTACTACCCGACTATGCTCAATGGCTACAATGGAATGGGGCTGAACGTATTGGTGCACTACTGGGCTTTATATTCTTAGGCACAGTACTGTATATTGGCGCGCTGGCCTTACTTGGGATGCGCCGAGAAAACTTTGTCCTGCAATAACAGTACCTTTTCGTCATCAAGATTTATCATTTTTTATTTGGTTTAGATTTTAGCAACGCTTAGCATGCAACTCATTCGCGATATCCATTCAAACAGCTACGACAGTCAAGAAGTTGCCGCTACCATTGGAAATTTTGATGGCATGCACCTAGGGCATCAGGTCATATTGAGTAAATTGCTAGAAAAAAGCAGTAAGCTTGGATTACCTTCCATGTTAATCGCCTTTGAGCCTTCTGCTAAAGAATTTTTTCATGGTAAAAAAGCGCCCGCAAGACTGACTAATTTTCGAGAAAAATATTCTCTGAGTAGAGACATCGGTATTGATCGATTCGTATGCTTGGGATTTAATCAATCCCTGGCAAACATGCCGGCAGATATATTTGTAAAAACAATCCTGGTTGACTACTTACACGTCAAACATCTAACCGTAGGTGATAATTTTCACTTTGGGAAAAACCGTGAAGGGGACATTGAGTTATTAAAGAATTCAGCTCAGAAATTTAATTTTGAAGTTGAGGATATTGCAAGTGTTCTGATTGATGAAGCAAGAGTGAGCAGCTCTTCGGTGCGAGCATTTCTAGAAAATGGGGAACTGGATGCGACACAACAGTTATTAGGTCGTCACTATAGTATGTCAGGCCGCGTTATACATGGGGACGAAAAAGGCAGAACGATTGGTTTCCCGACTGCAAATATCCCAATTAAACGCATTACTTCGCCAATAAATGGAGTTTTTGCAGTAAAAATATCCATTGAAAATGGCATCGAGAAATTTGGAGTCGCTAATATCGGACATCGTCCAACTGTTAACGGTACCCGCACTCAACTAGAAGTATATATATTTGATTTTGCACAAAACATTTATGGCAAGCACCTTAAAGTTTCGTTCTATGAAAAACTACGCAATGAGATGAAATTTGATTCATTTGATGCATTAAAAAACCAAATACAGCAAGACGCTGAAAACGCAAAAACCTATTTTAAAATTTAGCATGACCCATCATCATGAACTATAAATATGGCCGATTATAAGAACACACTAAATCTTCCAAAAACTTCATTTCCTATGAAGGGAAATCTTGCGCAGCGCGAGCCCGAAATGTTGAAGCAGTGGCAGAAGTTAGATATCTATCAACAGATTCGAGATGCGCGCAAAGGTGCTGAGAAGTTTATTCTGCATGATGGGCCTCCTTATGCAAATGGTGACATCCATATTGGTCATGCAGTAAACAAGGTGCTCAAAGACATAATCGTTAAGAGTAAAACTTTAGCCGGAAAAGACGCCCCCTATGTTCCAGGCTGGGATTGCCATGGCTTGCCGATTGAACATCAAGTCGAAAAGAAAATTGGTAAAGCAGGAGTTAAAAAAACTCATAAAGAGTTTCGTAACGCTTGTCGAAAATATGCCGGCAAACAAATCGATAAACAACGTAACGATTTCAAACGTCTTGGAATATTTGCCGAATGGGAACAGCCTTATCGCAGCATGGATTTCAGCTTTGAAGCAGATATCGTACGCGCATTAGGAAAAATTTACGCCAATGGCCATATCGTAAAAGGCTTTAAACCTGTTTACTGGAGTGTCGTCGGCGCCTCTGCACTTGCAGAAGCAGAAGTAGAGTATCAAGACAAAACTTCATTTGCGATTGATGTACGCTTTAAGGTTGCAGATGAACAACGATTTTCCGAAATGTTTGGATCTGTTGAAGGTGATGGCCCCATCTCGGTAGTCATTTGGACCACTACGCCTTGGACTTTACCTGCGAATCAAGCTGTATCGCTACATGCAGAGCTCGATTATGTATTAATTGAATGCGCACACCCAGAAGGTAACGAGCGTTTACTCATTGCGGAAGCACTATATGAATCCTGCATGCAACGTTACGAATTTAAAAGTTACAAAGTAGTCGGCCGTAGTAAAGGCGTTGACTTAGAGAACATTCAATTACAACATCCATTTTATAATAAGTTGGTACCGATTATATTAGGCGAGCATGTGACAACGGAGGCTGGAACGGGTGCTGTGCATACCGCGCCCGACCATGGTGTAGAAGATTTTCAGGTAGGCAAAAAATACGCAATCGACACACTCAATCTAGTCGATGATCATGGGGTATTTAGTGATCAGACCGAATTATTTGCGGGTGAACATGTTTATAAAGTCGATGAAAAAATCATCGAAACTCTAATCGCTAAAAATAAATTAGTTCAGCAGGCAAAATTTCAACATAGCTTCCCTCATTGTTGGCGTACTAAAACCCCACTCATTTACCGAGCTACCCCGCAATGGTTTATCAGCATGAAAGGAGGCAATTTACTCGCAGCTGTAAACCAACAAGTTGAAACGGTAGAATGGATTCCTGATTGGGGCAAGGCACGTATCAAAGGCATGTTAGCCAGCAGTCCAGACTGGTGTATCTCCAGACAACGCACATGGGGCGTACCGATTACGTTTTTTGTAGATAAGCAATCAGAAGAACCGCATCCTGATACGGTGGCATTGATTGAAAAGATCGCCCAAAAAATTGAGCAGCAAGGCATGGACGCCTGGTTTGATCTTGATGCAAAAGAATTACTTGGCAACGATGCGGACCAATATAAGAAAGTAACCGACACTCTAGACGTTTGGTTTGATTCAGGCGTAACTCACTACGCCGTGGCACAAAAAAGATTAGGGGTAAATTTAGAACAACAGCAGCGCGTTGATTTATATCTTGAAGGCTCTGATCAGCATCGTGGCTGGTTTCAATCCTCTCTAAAAACCTCTGTGGCAATGCATAATATCGCGCCATATAAGCAAGTACTCACCCATGGCTTTGCGGTCGATGCCGAAGGTAAAAAAATGTCTAAGTCATTGGGCAATGTTGTTGCTCCACAAAAAATTTGTAACTCATTAGGCGCAGATGTTTTACGTTTGTGGGTGGCCGCTACTGATTATAGTGGCGAATTAAACGTTTCAGATGAAATTCTAAATCGCACTTCTGATGCCTACCGGCGTATGCGCAATACGATTCGCTATCTACTCTCTAACTTAAATGAGTTTGAACCTGAAAATGATGAAGTCTCTGCTAATGAAATGATCGCTTTAGATTATTGGATTGTGTGGAAAACCAAACAAATACAAGATCTTATTACTCAGCATTATGAAAAATATCAGTTTCATAAAATATATAACTTGATACACAATTTCTGTGTACTAGAACTCGGCAGTAATTATTTAGATATTATTAAAGACCGCCAATACACCACCCAAACAAATAGCCATGCACGCCAATCCGCACAAACTGCGATGTTTCATATCGCTGAAGCGCTGACTCGATGGATCGCACCTATTTTAAGTTTTACTGCTGAAGAAGCCTGGCAACATTTACCTGGCAAGCGAGAACCAACCATTTTTACACAAACTTGGTATAACCTAGATGATTTTAGCGCTTATGGTGATGTTGGAGATGACGTGTGGGATGGCATCTTAGAAACTAAAGAAAATATAAGTAAAGAACTTGAAGACTTACGCAACAGCAAAGAGATTGGATCATCTCTGGATGCCGAGGTGAGAATTTGGAATGCGCCAAATTGTTTGAAAAAAATAAAAAATGATGAATTGCGATTTGTTTTTATTACCTCTTATGCAGATTTAATGGAAAATGAAACTCCACCAAGTTCTGCTAGCAAATTATCTAACGCGGACGGTGCTGAGTATTTTATTGAGGTGAAGAAGTCAGCACATCAAAAATGCACTCGCTGCTGGCACCATCGTGAAGAGGTTGGAACACACACTGAGCACTCAGAATTGTGTCGCCGCTGTATAAGTAATTTACCAGGCGGGCCGGGAGAACCTCGCTACTATGCTTAAATGGCTCTGGTTAACCGTACTTGTAGTACTTGTAGACCAAGCAAGCAAGCAAGCAGCGATCCAATTATTGGCGCATTCTGAGCAATACTCCTTCTTACCTTACTTTAATTTTTCGCTAGCCTTCAATAAAGGCGCAGCATTTAGTTTTTTGAGCAATGCAGGTGGCTGGCAACGCTGGTTTTTCACTACTCTATCCATAGGAGTAAGTATATTTATATTTCTTTGGCTAAAAAAACTCACTCCGAAAGAAAAATTGCTTGCGGCAAGTTTGGCATTGATATTAGGTGGGGCTATAGGCAATATAATCGATCGTAGCATTTATGGTCATGTTATTGATTTTATCGACTGGTATTATCCTAGCAATGAATGTTTGCCTTTTTTCTACCTACTAAATCAATCCAACTGCCATTGGCCTACGTTTAATATTGCAGACTCTTCTATTTTTCTGGGAGCGGTACTGATGATCATACAAGCTATATTCAATAAAGAGCCAACTGAATAATGGAAGTACTACTTGCCAATCCACGTGGTTTTTGTGCAGGAGTTGATCGTGCTATTGAAATTGTTGAACGTGCACTAAATTTATTTGGCGCACCTATTTATGTACGCCATGAAGTTGTACATAACAAATTTGTTGTGAATGACCTTAGAAACAAAGGCGCTGTATTCGTAGATGAGTTAAACGAGGTGCCAGATGGCTCTACGGTAATATTTAGTGCTCATGGCGTTTCCAAAGCAGTGCAACAGGAAGCCGCAAACCGAGATGTAAAAGTTTTTGATGCTACCTGCCCATTAGTCACCAAAGTGCATTTAGAAGTTGCGCGCAATTGCAAAGATGGACTGGATACGATCCTTATAGGACACAAGGGTCACCCCGAAGTCGAGGGCACGATGGGGCAATATGATGAAACTAATGGTGACCAAATACATTTAGTTGAGAATATGGATGACGTAACCAAACTTAATGTTAAAGATAATGATAAAACCGCTTTTGTTACACAAACCACATTATCCGTAGATGATACCCGCGATATAATCGATGCACTAAGAGATCGTTTTCCTAAAATAATTGGGCCCAAAAAGGATGACATCTGTTACGCCACACAAAATAGACAAGACGCGGTTAAAGCATTAGTCGAGAAATGCGATTTATTATTGGTGATCGGCTCTAAAGCCAGTTCCAATTCAAGTCGTTTGCGGGAAATTGCTGATAAACAAGGTGTTGAGGCCCACCTTATAGATGGCCCCGAATATATTGAAGACACTTGGCTGATCGGGAAAACTAAAATTGGCGTCACCGCAGGCGCATCTGCACCTGAAATTTTAGTTCAGCGTGTAGTTAATCGTTTACAAGAAAAAGAAGGTGTAGAAATCAGGGAATTATTAGGTCGCGATGAGAATGTAGTCTTTCCTTTACCAAAAGTTTTTAGAGCTAATTGATATTTTTTATATAAATAATATAAATCGTTTACCACTTATTTCCAGTAGCAGGGCATTTAGCCCCCCGTGAGTCGTAGCTTAAATTTCCATCTGCACTTTGTGAACCTTGTGGTTCTGCTAGAATTTCGACACAGCTAGTTAATGGCTGAGGTGTTGCAGTATTACATGTTGCTACACCGCATTGTCTCGCAGAAATTTTATAGTAGCCTTCTTCTGAATCAGCTTTGCCATTTCCATCAACGGTGTAAGAAAGACTGACCAAACTAGTTGAGTATGTATTATTGTTTGTAAAAAAACGTTCTTGCCGATTAATGGCGTCTAGCAACACAGTATGTCCGTCTGTTCGTCTCGTTTTGGTTATTTGATCTCGATAACTCGGATACGCAATACTCGCAAGAATGGCGACGACAGCCACTACTATCATTAATTCAATAAGCGTGAAACCAGAAAACTTACGTATACCTACTATCATAGCAACCTCAGTTTATAAAAATTTCGTGATGATGCTCGTATTAATCGAGCTCAATAGACCCGTTTGGCAAAATCCAAATTTCAGTGATCACTTTTCTTTTTGATGAAGGGTTATGCATATTGAAACCTAACTCCATGTCATCTCGCAAATTATTTATTGAGCCATACTCATCCTTTAATGTATGTACAACAGCATTACTACCCAATGTATATGCAGTAGCATTTATTATGACCCGACCATCACTATCAATATCTTGAAATACACCTGCTTTATCAAAGTGTTGCGGATAATAATCAGGTAAGTCGCCTTTGCTCCAGACTTGGGTAGCAAATAGCAACATTGCTAGACATAAAAAACAATTTACTTTATTCATGAATCTACTCCACTTATCCCCTTAGTGAATAATAATTTCTCGCCAAGAATTACGTCCTGTCTTTGGATCAACCTCTGTGTTAGTACCCATAGAATGCACACTCTTATCACTGAGCTGTGTTAGACGGTAATGCCCAATAAACGCTGCATCTGAAGGTGTTGC
>JAPUHH010000101.1 GCA_027297825.1 Gammaproteobacteria bacterium | reverse complement strand
TTTCAATGACTTTGTAGATTTCTAAAGACCTCTAAAGACCTCTAAAGACCTCTCTCACCAAAGGGATAGTGTGGGTGCGAGCCCCTAACCCTACAATACCTGAGTAGTTTACTAGGTTATTTGCTATGCTTATAGCCAGAGATTTGGCTTCATTTTAAGACCGAAGGGCAACATGTTATGAAACTCAGCACTAAAGGACGCTACGCGGTAACTGCGATGTTTGATATTGCATTGCATCACCATGAAGGCCCAGTTTCCTTGTCTGATATTTCGGAGCGACAAGGAATATCTCTGTCTTATCTAGAGCAACTATTTGCACGCTTGCGAGGACAGGGCTTGGTTAAGAGCACTCGTGGCCCTGGTGGCGGTTACTCATTGGCGATGGATTCGGAACGGATTGCGATTGCAGATGTAATAGACGCAGTAGATGAAAATGTTGATGCCACGCGATGCGGCGGTACCACAGATTGCCAAAATCATCGTCGTTGTTTAACACATGGTTTGTGGGAAGACTTGAGTGACCAAATTCGCGGTTATCTATCAGGTATCAGTCTTGCACAGGCCGTCAGCGAAATGCATGTGCGACAAGTTTCGGATCGACAAGACCATCAATTGCATCATGTAGAAACTGTGTAAGGAAAAATAAGCATTAAATTTATCATTCGCATTAGTATGAAATTCATCTAAGGACTAAGTAGTGACAGACTTAAAATTACCAATTTATTTAGATTATAGCGCTACGACTCCGGTTGATGAGCGTGTCGCCAAAGCAATGATGGAATGTTTAACTGTGGAAGGCAATTATGGAAACCCTGCATCACGCAGTCATAGCTTTGGTTGGAGCGCAGAGAAAGCAGTAGAAAATGCACGCAAAAATATTGCAGCACTACTGAATGCCGACCCTAAAGAAATCGTCTTTACCAGCGGTGCAACAGAATCCGATAACTTGGCGATTAAAGGCGCTGCGCATTTTTATAAAAAAAGCGGCAAGCACATCATTACCTGTAAAACAGAACACAAAGCCGTATTAGACACTTGTCGACAATTAGAGCGTGAAGGTTTTGAAGTAACTTATTTAGAGCCACGTAGTACTGGCCTTATTGATCTCAATGAATTGAAAGCCGCTATCCGAGATGACACGATTTTGGTTTCAATTATGCATGTCAATAATGAAGTCGGTGTTATTCAAGATATTAAAACGATTGGCGAAATCACTCGCGAGCATAAAATTATTTTTCATGTGGATGCTGCACAAAGTCCAGGAAAAGTAGTGATCGACTTGCAAGATATGAAAGTTGATTTAATGAGTTTGTCTGCACATAAAGTGTATGGGCCAAAAGGTATTGGTGCATTGTATGTGCGTAGAAAGCCGCGTGTTCGCATTGAGGCACAAATGCACGGCGGCGGTCATGAGCGCGGCATGCGTTCAGGCACTTTAGCGACCCATCAAATTGTTGGTATGGGTGAGGCGTTCCGTATTGCCAAGGAGGAAATGGCAGCGGATAACGAGCGCGCGCTTATGTTAAGAAATAGATTGTTAAATGGTGTAAAAGACATTGAAGAAATTTATATCAATGGTGACTTGGAGCAGAGAGTTCCTGGCAACCTCAATGTCAGTTTCAATTTTATTGAAGGTGAAAGCTTAATCATGGCACTTAAAGATATTGCGGTATCGTCGGGTTCTGCATGTACCAGCGCTTCACTTGAGCCAAGTTATGTTTTGCGAGCATTGGGCCGTGATGATGAACTCGCACATAGTTCGATTCGATTTACGATCGGTCGCTTTACAACAGTAGAAGAAATTGATTACACCATTAAGTTAATAAAAAATGCGGTAATCAGGTTGCGCGACCTTTCTCCATTATGGGATATGCATAAAGAAGGGGTTGATCTTAAGTCTGTCGAGTGGGCAGCGCATTAGTTTATTTTGAATTAAGCAATTATTTAATTACATACAGAAAAGAGATTAGGAGACGATAATTATGTCATACAGCGACAAGGTTTTGGATCACTATGAGAATCCACGAAATGTTGGATCGTTTGATAAAGAAGATCAAAATGTTGGTACAGGGATGGTAGGTGCGCCTGCATGCGGTGATGTGATGAAGCTGCAAATTAAAGTTGGTGAAAATGGTGTTATTGAAGACGCTAAATTTAAGACTTATGGCTGTGGTTCGGCTATCGCATCATCTAGCTTGTTAACTGAGTGGGTTAAAGGTAGAACACTAGACCAGGCAGGTGAGATTAAGAACAGTGACATTGTTGAAGAGTTATCTTTGCCGCCAGTTAAGATCCATTGTTCTGTATTGGCTGAGGATGCCATTAAAGCGGCAATCAATGATTTAAAGTCAAAAGCAGATGGCGCTGAGCAAAAGAAGATTGCTTAAGCTTAGTGTCTAGTTAAATATAGCCAAAAATAGAAAGTAATATTCGATGTCAATTTCGCTAACTGAAAACGCAGCAAAACGTGTAAAGACTTACCTCGAGAAACACGGTGAGGGTATCGGTGTGCGCTTGGGTGTAAAGACGACGGGTTGCTCAGGCATGGCATATACAATTGAATTTGCAGATCAGATAGAAGCTGAAGACCATGTTTTTGAGGACAAGGGCGTTAAAGTAATTATTAGTCCTAAAAGTATGGTGTATTTAAACGGCACTCAGCTTGATTTTGCGAAAGAAGGATTGAACGAAGGTTTTCAGTTTAAGAACCCAAACGAAAAGGATCGTTGTGGGTGTGGGGAAAGTTTTAGCGTCTAATTCTAAAATGCATCTTTTGCTCCAATACTGCGTTGTTGCAATTTCTTCGATGTTCATTTATCCGCCTGTAAATCC
>JAPUHH010000100.1 GCA_027297825.1 Gammaproteobacteria bacterium | reverse complement strand
CCTCTCTCGTTATAACTCTGCGCGTCTACTAGCTCATTTATTTGCTCATCGTCTTCAAATTGAATCTCACGCGCGGCTTTTCGAAAATAATCCATGAGCTTATGTTTAAGGATGCCGATTAACCACGTTCGCTCCGAGGATTGCCCTTGATAGGTCTTAATAGCCTGTATTGCAGCCAACAAGGTCTCCTGTACGAGATCCTCGGCGGTCGCTTCATTTCGAACCCGCATGAATGCATACTTATAAAGTGCATCACCATGCTCATCGAGCCATACAGATGGATCAGTACGTTCTACCATTTATTGCCCAAAAGAACAGATAAAACTATTGCAGCGCTTTTTTACACAAGTGACAATGTGGCTATCCTTTATAAATTAGTCGTACTAAACATCCAAACCTTACAAGCTTTTTCTTTAAAGTGAGAGATTATTTAACCGCTTAAGTCCTATCACAGTCAAAATGTATAAAATTTGGTTAAAACATACCGTCTACCTTTAAGTCTAACCTCCTCCTGCTTAGGCAAGCTTAGGCTGTTAGACGTTCTCACCAACATTAACATAGGTAAATTATTGCTTATCTAGCCTTTCTGAATGAGTGATAAATAACATTTGAATCGTTTGAGCAACCATTAGTATTTTCCCTACCCTTGTGGCAATTAAAGGCGCGCTGAGGAAGAGTCCATGTCGAATAGCACGGAACGCCATTCTGATATAGGCCGCAGACAAGCGTCTGAACTTTTACAATTTCCGATTTTAGATGCACAAGGTACCTGTATAGAAATAGACCGCAGAATTGGTTGTGATCGTCGCGGTGATCCAACCACAACTTTGCAATTCATCAAGGCTAATGACTTTTTAGCGAGTCTTGCAGATATAATTAATTAAGAATTTTATACCATTACTCCATTAAGTGCCCAACCTTTACTAGAATTATGCAGCCTTCTTTTGTAAATGGTGTGTGCGCACTGTTGTGTGGGTTTCTTAGCCATGTGCCTTGTGGGTACCTACCAAATTCGTCTTCAAAGGTCCCTTCTAGAACAAATATTTCCTCACCACTAAAATGCCTGTGAAGCTGAAATGTAGTATTCGGCTCCCATTTCACTAAAGCCACATGTTCACTTCTGTATTCATGCAAGGGCATTACCGTAAGCCCTTCTGCTAAACCTGGCAACCAATCTTGTGTTTGTGTTTGAATATTTATTTGTTGAGTATCACCAGCTTGAAACTGCTGTAGCTTCACAAAAATTGTACAACCCTCTTGGCTATAGGGAGTGTGATTAGTGCCTGCTGGATTGCGCAAATAACTACCAGCTTGATAGTCGCCATGATTGTCGGAAAACGTCCCTTCTAAGACAAGTATTTCTTCGCCGTTTGCGTGCTTGTGTGGAGAAAAAGAACTCCCCGGCATATAGCGCACAATGGTCGTGACCGGCTCAGGGTTTCCTTTTAACCGTTCTAAGCGTCGTCGCATTACACCCTCTGCCTCGGATGTTTCCCATTCCATGTTTTCAGTCTCAATCACTACACGCTGGGTATAATCGGCGTTAAGTTCTTGTATAGTTTTCATGTTTTGATACTTTATTTATAGTCATATTTAAAATGCAATCTTCATCTTACAAAATATTGCTGCTATTGCTGATATTACTTGCGGCTATTTTACTCACCGTGGGTTTAGTTGCACCTATCATTACTTTTAGAAAATTTATTTTTATACAAAATACTTTTTCAATCCTCACTGGCACGTGGAATCTCCTTAAAGAGGGTCAGCTATTTTTGTTTGTAATCATTACTTTATTTAGCATTATATTACCTATATTCAAATTAGGGTTACTTGCCAAACTAGTTGTAAGCACATCTCCTATAAACGTGAGCAGCAAAAAAATACTGGAACTTTTACATAGGTTTGGAAAGTGGTCCATGCTAGATGTATTTGTAGTTGCAATATTAGTGGTAGTGGTAAAACTAGGTGCCATTGCCGATGTAGAAAAGCATATTGGTTTATATGCATATGCCGCTGCTGCTATTTTAATTATGTTGATTACACATTTTGTTGTTAACGTAAAAAGTACTAACTCTGCACCTGATCGTTAAGTATTGTCAGTGCATCTATAAGAAAGCTTTATACTTGAGTAATGAGATAGTTAAACGCACTAAGTGCAGCACGAGCACCTTCTCCGGCAGAAACAATAATTTGATTTTCATCATTATTTGTCACATCACCTGCTGCAAATATTCCACGCACCCCGGTATAGCCTTTATGATCAACTTTGATTTGTCCTCTCTCAGTAGTTTCTACCATATCAATCATAAAGTCTGAGTTAGGGAACAAACCAATTTCAATAAATACACCTTGTACATCTAGCTCTTTAGTTTCATCACTCTTTGTATCCACAACCGCTAGTTTCTCTACAGCCGATGAACCAAATATTTCTTTAGGTCGATGATGTTTTAACGCAATAATACTCTTAGCACTAGCCACTTTATCTTGCAAAATTTGATCTCCTGTCCAATCTGCTGAGGAGATTAAATAAACTTTCTTAGCAATTAAATTCATTTCAATAGCAGCTTCAAGCCCGGAATTACCGCCCCCAATAATAGCGATCTCCATATCTTTAAATAATGGCCCATCACAGGTGGCGCAATATACAACACCCTTGCCAGCGAGATCTTTTTCACCAGGGATGTTAAGTTTTCGTTTAAAAGCACCAGTAGCAACAATAACAGCTTTAGCACACACTTCTCGTCCCGATGCGGTGAGAATCATTTTGCATCGATCTTGTATGTCGATCTTTGTAACTTTTTCTCCAATCAATTGCTCAATGCCGTAATCTTCAACGTGTATTATAAATTGCTTGACTAAATCAGGACCTGTAATCATTTGAAATCCTGGATAATTTGCAATTTCATAGGTTGTGCCCACTTGCCCGCCTACGTCATAAGCGATAATGATTGTTTTTAAGTTTTTGCGAGCAGCATAAATTGCTGCAGTCATGCCAGCTGGTCCTGCACCAAGAACAGCTACATCATAAACCTGATGCCGTACTTGTTTTCTATCTAAATCAAGCCTTTGATCCAGCTCACCGGTAGCATTCAACTGCGCAAGATCATCGTAGCCGCCTAATGACTCACTATCTATAAATATTTGTGGGACTGTGCGCCGCTGCGAACGCTCAATCATTTTGGCTTCTTGCTGCTCATCATTAGTAATATCGATTTCAATGTATTTGATACCTTTAGACTGCAACAGCGACTTAGCTTTTGCGCAATAAGGACACCATTCCTTGGAATACACTTCTACATTTTTCATTTCATCCTCTCTCTAGTTAGAAAGCTTAACTGAACCATAAACTATAATTAGACCTTAACCTGAACAAGAGTATTACAAACCAAATAGAAACATTTTATTTTTTTAAACTTTATTTAGATGATTTCCTAAATGGCTGCATTAATAAACGATCTAACCATGGTCCACGAGAGTTAGAAACAGCTCAATACCAGTCGTCATGTTTAGATACCCAGCTTGAGGTTGCGTTCGATAAGTTCTAAAAATATAGCCCCACCAGGGAAGGTTAAAACCAAAATTACTATTTTTCTCAGCGAGCACAACTGAATGATGCATTCGATGCATATCGGGGGAAATTAAAAATAACCGTAATATTTGATACTTTTTTTGGAATATAACTATTAGCATGATTAAGCAAAGAAGTTGCATTTAATAAAACTTAAAAAATAATCACTGCAACTATGGGTGCACCTAATAATAAAATCACAGCCATCTTAAATATGGTTGGCAGTATCATTTCGATAGGATCAAAATGGTTTCCTATAGTGACACCGAAACCTAAGTCTGCGTGATGCATGCAATTTGGTCGCCATAAAAAATGCACATGGTGAAATGCTAAGTGCTGAAAGTACAACGCCAGAACTAGCATTAGTATGGCAATAATAATTGCCGCTCCTAAAGGTAGCTCTACACAACTCAGCAACCCAAAATGTTGCTGTTGTGCAATGACCAATATTGAGATTTATACTAGTAGGATGGTTAAGCTAAAGATTAGCGTGTTGATATGAGTGATGCGCAGATTGTTAGGCCAACGCACAGTTCCCGAACATTGCCATACTAGGCGAGGCACCAAAATCCCCCATATTGCAATCGCGGCAAATGCAATGATAAAGCTAGTTACGCGAGCGTAGGCTTCATGCTCATTTAATAACTCTAACTATTATGAACCCTTCAATTACTAATCGAACCGCTTGTCACTTAAAAATAACTAAATTTCAGCTCTTAGACTGATGAATACTAGCGATCTGCGGAATGTAGATGAACTTGGATTATGAAGAGAGCGCAAATGATAGAAGTTAGAGGGCGCCATCCTTGGCTTGGGGTCTTTCCTTACACTAATTAAGACATTAAACACAATTAAAAGTTCTAGCCCAAGCCCAATTATAAGAGGAGTAACGTCACATTTTGTAAACAAATTTACTCCCTAATCAGCTACAAAATTGTGAGCCTGATTATTAACTATTAAACATGCTGCGTTGGCTTATTTACCTGATGCAGCAGGATGGAGAGGGCACGAAAAATAAGGTTTATTAAGCTTAAAAAATGCTGAGGAATTAGGTAGTTAACAATTAGGTCAATGAGTTACTACATTACTGTCCTTCATTATTTCAATTGCCGTATAGTGTTAGCTTGAACACTTAAACTCAGTGAGAATCAATCTTTGAAGCTGAATTAAAGAGCAGAAAATATAATGTATCAGCTGATTTTAGTTTTTATACTTTGCACACTCATCAGCGCTTGTAGCACTTCCTCGTCTGGAGGAATGCCAAAAATCCCTAGTCCTGAACCTAGTTCTTCATCACCTAGCGAAACCGAGAACCAATCTGAAAGCCAGTCAGAAAATGAGTCTGAAGCATCTGCGCAACAGACACAGGGAAATGAAAAAGATGCAGCCACAGAGCAACAGGACAAATCAGCACCCAATAAAGAACAACAAAAAGACGCACCTGCTAACGTACAAACCGAGGAAGAAATGGTAGCGGTGTTAGATAAGCAGCTTGAAGAAGAACTACAAGGTTATGATAAGCAACTACATGAAGAACTTGAAAAAGCAGAACTTGAAAAACAAGCACGCGCTGCACAGCGTGATGCCATGGAACAGCAAGAAGAATTCGACTCCGAGGAAGAAGAAAATGAAGGTGAGCCAGGTGAATATCAAGAACCAGGTCAACAAGATGAGCAGCTTGCTAATGCGGAATCTCAGCAGAAAAAATCCAGTGCTGGCGGACAAGTTAATGACAGTAATGAAGACAATAGCGGTGGACAAGGGCAAGGTAATCGCGGCAATGCACCGGATAATGTACCTAATGGCAATGATGATGATGTCGTTGCAAGGCAACTGCGCGAGGCCGCCGAAAAAGAACAAGACCCCGTACTACGCGATAAGCTTTGGGATGAATATCGTAAATATAAGAAACAACAGGTAAGTTCAGGAGCACAGCCTGCAAGTGTCTCACCATGAATACATATAAGACCTGCTTTCCCTATACATTACTACTTACTTTTATCTTCGCATTTCAGTTTAGTGGCTGTGCAACGAACACTGTTAAAGTTAATCCAGAAGAGGAAATAGAAACCGAGACCACGCAACTTCAAGAAAGCAAATTGCTCGATGTGGGAATATTATTATTTGAGAAAGGTGAGATAACAGAAAAACAAAAAGAAGATGAAGGTGTACATGATGATATACGCAAAGCCGAAGCACGCTTTATGGCATACCATCTAAAAGAAACTATGCAACGCACAAATGGCTGGGGTGCAATACGAGTACTGCCTACTGAATCTCAAATTACAGATGTAATAGTGCTGGGTACAATAATCTCTTCCAACGGAGAAAAATTAACCTTACAAATTGATGTCAGTGATAGTAGGGGCCAATTATGGTTCCAAAAAACTTACAAAACAGTTGCTGACGAAGAGACCTATATTTATGCAAAACCTGGTAGAGATGTTTATCAGTATGTATACAACCGTATTGCGAATGATATTTATCGACATCGCAAGAAGTTGACTGAAAGTGAGCTAGTAACGATTCGCAACACCTCGGAATTACGATATGCAGCAGGTGTCTCGCCAGACCCATTTACAAGCTATGTAACAACTAGCCTTGATGGACAGAGTACTATTATACGATTACCTGCCAATGATGACCCACAGCTCGATCGCGTGCGCAAAGTTAGAGAGCGTGAATTTTTGTTCATCGACACAATTAATGAACATTACTCTAACTTTTATAATGAAATGTGGGACCCATATGAAAACTGGCGCAAATATTACTTCATTGAAGCTGAACAACGCCGTATGGTGGAACGGCGCGCCAATCAAACAAAAGCGGTTGCTGCCTTAGTAATGATAGCTGGCTTTTTAAGAGGAGGAACCGGATTATTTACGACAGGAGCACTTTTATATAAGCATGGTATGGATATTAGCGAAGAAGCTGAAATCCATAATGATGCCATTCGTGAGCTTGGTGATTCACTACAAGCAGAGGTGAGCCCTCTGGTTGTAGAAATACAAGGACGTACAGTTGAACTCACCGGTTCTATAGAAGAACAATACCAAAAATGGCGTGAATTATTACACGAAATTTATATACATGAGACAGGTTTCGCTTACGAAGATGGCGCAACAGGCAGCGTCCAGCTCTAAAGCTAACAATTTACCACGTGCACTAATGTTCATACAATATTACAACGATTTAAAATTTATTAAAAAGTAGCTTAGTGTGTATGTGCAATGCATAAAAAGGATCCTACTCCAATTGAAGCGATTGATTTCGAATCACTGCACAATCAAACCGAGGTTGATTCTGAGCTAAAGCAAACAGCAACGAGAAAATTATCCACTGCATGGCTAGCGTTTGTAATTCTTATCCTGTGTGGGATTGCTGTTTTTTTATTCCTGCCTAAATACGTTTCTAAACATAAAATCTCTGCGCCGCTCTCTGTAGAAACTCCAATACACTCGCCCCCGTCACCTAAGGCGCCTGAACCCATACAAGAAGCCAAGCCAAGCATATCCGCAGAAGAACGCGATGAACTTAGGTTGCAAGCTGAAAAACTTTTACTACAAATAATAAAGCAACAAGAGAGCTTGCAAGCACAAGGGATTACCAAATGGGCGGCTGATGAGTTTGTACAAGCGACTGCTTTAGGCATGACAGGTGATGAGTATTACAGAAAAAAACTTTACCTAGAAGCTATCGATACATAATAACAAGCTATAAATTCCATAGATCATTTAGAACATCAGCTTGTCCCAACACTAGCTAAACACTTACAACAGGGTGAGCTTGCCTTAACACAAGGAGACCGTGAAACCGCGGTGCATCATTTCGAACTTGCTAAATCGATTGATGTGAAAAATATTCAAGCACTTAATGGTCTAAAACGTGCTGAAACCTTACAGCAGTTGTTTGCACTTCTTGAAAAAGGTGGCATTTTTGAAGCCGTGAATCGCCTAGAGGATGCCAAGCTAAGCTATCAACAAGCTGTCGAATTAGATTCACTATCTCAGGAAGCTAAAGCTGCATTAACTAGAGTTACCCATAGATTAACAAATATTAAATTTTCACGCTTAATTGCAAATGGTTTTTCTTTATTAGAAGCACGACAGTTTGAAGATGCCCGTAGAGCATTTATAACCGCGAGAAAATTAATACCAAGTTCTAATAAACCAAATCAAGGCATCGCTAAAATTGAACAAGTCATACACAGTGAAAAAATTTCGGCTTTAACAGCTGAAGCTCAGCACTTTGAAGGTAACGAAGACTGGGGCTTTGCCGCACAAAGTTACCAACAAATACTCGACTTAGCCTCTAATTCTGCGTTGGCTATCGATGGAGTTGCGCGTAATCAACAACGGGCTACACTACTAACCAAACTTGATGATCATTTAGCAAGAAAAGAACGTTTAAGCTCGGTGCAAATATCAAATCAAGTAGAAGTTTTATTACAGGAAATTGCTTCTTTAGACAATCCAGGAAATAATATTATCCAGCGGGCAACCAAATTAGAAGGATTGCTGAAACTTTCAAAACAGCCCGTTTCTATACTATTACAATCCGATAACCAAACTGATGTAGTGATTTTTAAAGTTGGAAAATTTGGCCAATTCGAAAATAAAAAAATCGAATTAAAACCAGGAAAATATACTATTGTGGGTTCACGAGCTGGTTTCCGAGATGTTAGAAAAATACTGACAGTTGCAGCCGAAATGGACAGCAATAGCATTTCAATCCGTTGTGAAGAACCTATCTGATTCAAATATCCACTCTAAATAAATAGTTAGTAATACATTCCGTCTAAAATGATCAAACAAGTTTGTATAAGCGATGCAAGGGGGCCTAGATTTTTCACACATGCGGATTTTCCTTTAGCGATTGGCTCTCAACCAGGAGCCGACATATATATCAATAGTGGCAATGAAACTTCCACTACCGCATTTTTAATCATTATTGTAAGCCGTGCTTTCATTGACCCGGAAGATAAAACCGCAAAAATCTTAATTAATAGTGACCAAGTAACGGGCCAACAAGAAATTCAACACGATGACATATTACAAATTGAGGATTCTATCTTTCATTGCGAAATTATCGGCGACATACTGTCTATATCTTTATACGATGACCAATCGCATCTAGTTGAAAATAATTACAGCATTGCTACGCACGGTGATTTAATTGAACCCATTCCTTTGCCCAGCATACCTACAGACTCGCAAGACAATAAAACTTTTAAACGCTTAGTACTATTACTTGGATTGACATGCTTCGTACTATTAGCGTTAATAATTGCATATGTATTTACAACAAAGACTTTGCTCATTGAGGTAGAGCCTACGCCCGATGCGGTTGCCCTAAGTGGAAAAATCTGGCCACTTAAAATCAAAGGCCGCTATCTTGTGCAACCAGGAAAGTATTCCCTAGAGGTCACTAAAACTGGTTACTACCCTTTACAAAAAGAAATAAATGTTACCAAACATCAATCCCAATCGCTTACCTTTACACTAAATAAAAAACCCGGCTATTTATCTATAACGAGCCAACCAGATAATGGTGTACTAATTTTAATCAATAGTCATAAATATGGGCCTACACCTATAAATGACCTAGAACTTACAGCTGGCACATACTCACTAGAGGCACATGCAGAACGTTATCAACCCTATTCAACTCAATTAAATATTGAAGGAAAAGAAAATCACCAGAACTTAGCCATAACGCTGTTGCCAAATTGGGCGGATGTTTCTATTAATTCTAAGCCTATAGATGCAGAGGTTTGGTTAAATGGAGTAAATAAAGGTACAACGCCTATGAATCTAGATTTATTAGCTGGAAATTATAATCTTGAATTGCGTCATCCGGACTATCTTCCATATACAACAGATTTTGCTGTAGTTGCAAATGAGCCATTACAGCTTCCAACAGCAGAATTATTTAGCAGTCCTAGTCATTTAGTCATTACTAGCACGCCGCCAAAGGCCAGTGTTTCTATTGCTGGAGTTGAGCAAGGGATTACTCCTTTGACTATACGTCTTAACCCAAACATTCAACATTCTATTATTCTTTCAAAATCTGGATTCAGGATGAATCAACAAACAGTCACACTAAAACCAAGCGAACAACAAACATTATCTGCAAAACTTGAAGCAATACTTGGAACTGTGATTTTAAATGTTGAACCCAAGGATTCAGAAATATTTATAAACGGCAAGTTTGTCGGAAGCGGCACTGTAAGGTTATCTTTACCTAGTGCAACTCACCGCATGGAGATCAGAAAATCAGGTTATGAAGTTTTTGAAAGAATGATCACACCGACGGCTGCTTCACCTCAAGTCTTAAATGTAACTTTAAATCGAATAACCAGTGCAGCCAATATTGACAAACCTAGTTTAATTCGTACTCATCAAGGTCAGGAATTAAGATTAATAGTTGCTGGAAAATTTTCTATGGGCGCTCCTCGCCGCGAACAAGGGCAACGCTCCAATGAAACCTTACACATAGTTGAATTACAGCGGCCCTTTTATATAAGTACAACAGAAGTTACTAATGCTCAATTTGCAGATTTTATCCCTACTCATAGCTCAGGAACCTACAAAGGCAATGATCTATCTATACCTCACTTACCTGTAGCCAATGTAAGCTGGGAAGAAGCGGCGCGTTATTGCAATTGGCTTAGTGAAAAAAGCGGTTTAGAAAAAGTGTACCAAGAACAAGGTGGCAAAATTATTACCGTACAACCGATCCCCTCTGGTTATCGATTGCCCACTGAAACGGAGTGGGCATGGGTTGCACGTATACAAGGCGATGGCAGCGCTACGCAAAAATATGGCTGGGGCGATACTTTCCCACCTGTGCAGGTATTGAGTAATTATGCCGATCAATCTGCATCTAACATTCTCGACATCGTCATTGATAACTATAACGATGGGTTTGCAACTGCGGCCCCCGTAGGCTCTTTTAGGGCCAACCGCTTCGGCATTTTTGACCTGGATGGCAACGTGGCTGAATGGTCCCATGATTACCACAGTATTTATCCTAGCTTAAGTGGGGAAGTATTTATCAATCCTATAGGCCCCGCCACTGGAAGTAGCCATGTAATTCGTGGAGCTTCTTGGATGCGAGGCGATATTAGCAATACACGCCTCAGTTATCGTGATAGAAATAATAAAAAACGTGTAGATGTTGGCTTCCGCATTGCTAAGTACATAGACTAGAGAGCTATGAATTCTAATTTTTTATTGTCGTTTTTAGTAATGGTATTTACATTAAGTGTAATAGTTACAAATATACGTGCAGAAGAAAGTACAGCTGAAGAGAAACCAGAAACTGCGTCGCAAGAAAACACTAAGCCAGTCCCTAAAATTAGATCCGGCAAACGCAGTGAGGTTAAAACGCTAGAAGAATTCATTCCCAGTGAAGAAGTTTCCGCTGACAACCCTATTTCTTTTCCTACAGATATTTAGTTAAAAATGAAAAAAATATTTCCTTTTGAATTTATTTATCAAGTATTTAGCTTGTTAATAATAATTATTATTGTGCATGCAGCTTATGTTGCAGTAATTCGCCCTAATGCAGAAGCGGAGTTAGCGCAGCAAGTTGAACAAATTAACATTGATAAAAATTATGTCCCAAAACGATCTGTGTATGTATTAGTTCGTGATTACGAACAAGAAGCATGCTTTATATTAATGTTTTGGGCCTTAGTTATTATGGCGTACAAAGCAACACTTCTTTTTCGAGAACGCAGCTTGCTAGAAAAAGACATTCTACATGCCAAAGAAGGGGTTAAATTTTTACCACAAGATGCGCGCGAGCTTTCCCGACAGATTCAATCTTTACCAGCAGAGGAACACCATTACTTGTTGCCGCGAACCTTACTTGTTGCCTTGCATCGTTTTAGCTCCACAAAAAATATTCAAGACGTTTCCACTGCTACTAATATCGCTTGCGAATCAGAGTCTGAGCGGCTGGATTCTGAGTTATCTATAATTCGTTATATTACCTGGGCTATTCCTTCTATTGGCTTCTTAGGAACAGTGCGAGGCATCGGTGATGCGCTTGGTCAGGCACATAAAGCGGTAGAAGGTGATATTGCAGGCGTAACTGAAAGTCTAGGTGTTGCATTTAATTCTACCTTAATCGCCTTATGTATAAGTATTTTCTTAATGTTTATCGTGCACCAAATACAATTACTACAAGAACGATTTATATTAGACACACAAAATTACTGCAATGATAATCTAATACGCCACTTACAAATCCCATAAAGGCTAGGTCAGTGGCAACGGTAGTTATAGATTTTTATGACAGTGGAATACTGATTAGTGATGGCAATTGTATTCTAGTCAATAGTTTAAGCTATGCCTTAATTGCAGCCAATAACTCTATTATTGTTGGAGATCTTGCTGAGCAACAGGCGTATTTACGTCCACGTGAAATTAGCACTCAATTTTGGGGGCATTTATCAGCGAATAGTAAAACTCAGCATGTAGTTAGCAATGCCGAACTCGCTTTTAAACATCTTCAGTTTGTTTGGGAACAAGTATGCGGTCAAGACTATACCGTTATATTGGCTACACCTAATACGCTTAGCAAACAAGACCTTGGCTTGCTGTTGGGAATATGCAAAAAATTATCCATTCCAGTACAAGGTATTGTAAGCAAAGCGGTTCTCGCCCTGCAGGGACCCGTTGCGAATTCAATAATAGTATATCTTGATGTATTGCAACAACAAATTTCAATTACGGAGATCATACAAAAACAAGAGAGTGTTTCGTCCTCACTAATTAACACGACTTCATCGCATGGCCTGCAGTCTTTAACACGCCATCTTGCCACCACTATTGCAGAACAATTTATTGCCGAAACACGTTTTGATCCAATGCATATAGCAGAAGACGAGCAACAGTTTTTTGACAAACTGCCTCTGTGGCTAAATATTTTAACCTCAAACGAATCTGTTAAATGTATATTGTCATCAAATAAAATTGATTACAGCATTACTTTACACAAAGAACTTGTATTAAATTTAAATTATGCCGCATTTAGCGAAATTGCAGCATGCATATTACCTTTACTAAAAACCCAAGACAAAGACAATATAACCATCATTTGCTCGCAAACCTGCACACAAGTTTTTGGGTTTACTAATTACTTAGAAACATTACCTGGTTGCGCAGTAATCCGTATGGACAAAAACAATATTGCAAAACAGGCCTTACAATATATAGAGCAAATTGAGGCCAATGACAATCAGGTGCATTACACGACTTCGTTAATCTTGGACCAAGGCATCAAGCCTTTACCTGTGCAGTTTAATGCTGGTTCTTTATCTAGCCTAAATGAAAATCCAGACCATCTGTTAATTGATAACCATGCATACCCTATTACACCAGAGCTATTTTTAGAAATAAATAATAGAGGCGTTTTAACAATTGGAAATGGTTGTAGCGATAACAGTGTATGTAAAATATCTAAGCAAGGTTTGCTTATACAAGTAACCAATATAAATGGTCGCAACATTAATTTTAATAAGGAATTATTAGTATCTCAGAAATTAGCTTCTATTGGAGATCATCTAAGTATAAATGAAAATACCGGCGCATTATATTTTATAAAATTAAATGAACATGAAACATAGGCAGATTAATGTATTCAGCCTAGCATTTTTAGACGTAATGTTTTGTGGTTTTGGCGCGGTTATATTATTTTTTATGATCATCAATGCCAATACCTACGAAAGAAGAGAAAAAATTAACTATGTGGCCAAAGGTGAAGTTAGGAAAATTGATTTAGAAGTACTAGAAGGTAAAAAATATTTAGTCGAACTTAAAAATACAATTCAGAATTTAGATAATCAGCTAGTGCAAACACAGGGTCATTCTAAAGAAATTATAGTAAATATAGATCAAAGCAAGCAACAACTGGCCCAGCAACGCCAAGAAACACTCGCTAAACTGCAAAATATTAATCAGCTTAAAACTGATTTAAAGTCTCTTGATGAGGCTCATCAACGCCTTGAAGGTGGTGCGACCGATGCTCAAACACAGGGCGATAAGTTGCGTTACTTTGCTGGCCAAGGACAACGGCAATACTTAACTGGCTTGAAGATGGGTGGCGAACGTATTTTAGTATTGGTAGATAGCTCTGCCAGCATGCTCGCTGATAGAATTATTAATGTATTAAGATTTCGTAATTTACCTGCGGAGGAAAGACTACGAGCAAAAAAATGGCAGCAAGTATTATATACCGTAGATTGGATAACTACTCGAATTCCACCTACCAGTAAATTTCAACTTTACGCTTTTAACGAAACAAGCTCGCCAGTTTACTCAGCAGACAATTCACAATGGTTGGATGCTGGAAATGTAAAACATCTTAATTTTTCTGTCAGTAGCTTTTATAAAATTGCACCTGAGAATGGCACCAATCTTTATAATGCATTTAAAAGTATTGCCGAATTATCCCCACTCCCCGACAACATTTATTTGTTAACAGATGGCTTACCCACACAGGGGAAATCTGAGACTTTAAGTACAAAAGTAAACGCAAAGCAACGTAAAAGACTATATAGGCAAGCCCTGGAAAAACTACCTGCTGGAATTCCGGTAAATATTATCTTGTTTCACCTGGAGGGCGATCCTGAGGCCTCAAGCGAATACTGGAAACTAGCACAAAAAACCAAGGGTGCTTTTTTCAGTCCCTCTAAAGATTGGCCATAACAATGAAAAAACGTAGAAATATTGAAATATTCAGTTTGTCATTTTTAGATTGCGTCTGTTGTGGCTTTGGTGCACTGATTTTACTTTTAGTGTTATCTAAAACTGCCGAACCAATTATTTTTGAGGAATACAGCAAGAATCTTGATAAGGTGGTTGCCAAGCTACAAGAAAAATTATTTGAATTGCGTGGTGAAACCCATATATTGAATCGTGAGTTAGTCAGCAAAAAAGAGCAAATTGCACTAGAACTGGAAAAAATTGCGCGTTTACAAGGAGACTTAACCTCTATCAAAGGAAAGTTTTCTGCTTCTAGAGATGATGCTGCGCTACAAAATAAAATTGAGGGTCAGTTAACTTCGGCGAAACAAGACCTCACGGAAGAGATGCGTCGTTTACAGGAACAAGAATTACCGCCACGTAGTGAACCCGACACAACAGTAGGGGGCATTCCTATCGACAGCGAATACATTATTTTTATTATTGATACTTCTGGCAGTATGTTTAATCACGGTTGGGGTGCTGTGCAACAAAAACTTACTGAAGTCTTAGATGTATATCCAAAAGTTAAGGGCATACAAGTGATGAATGATATGGGTGAGTACATGTTCAAACAATATACTGGTGAATGGATTCCAGATACCCCTGCACGTCGCAAAGCAGTGTTAAAACGCTTACGAAAATGGCAGCCTTTTAGTAACAGTAGTCCTGTAGAAGGCATCACTGCTGCAATACGTACATTTTATTCAAAAAATAAAAAAATTAGTCTCTATGTATTTGGAGATGAATTTACAGGCCCTTCTATCGAATCTGTACTGCGTGAAGTTAATCGAATCAATAAAAAAGATAAACGCGGTAAACGTCGTGTACGCATTCATGCCGTGGGTTTTCCCATACAGTTCAGCCGACCGGAAAAAGAACAAATCACCGGGGTTCGGTTTGCCACCTTAATGCGCGCCTTGTGTGAACAAAACGGTGGCACCTTTATCGGGCTAAATTCTCACACCCTCTAGGGTACCAAATAGCACCAGCCAACTAGAACTAGGCTATTAGTTGTCGCATTCTATGTCTAACTATCTAAAATAATGTAGATTTCAGCTAATTCCATATGCTTTTTCAAACCCTATATTAAAATGCTTGTAGCACATGGGGAATCGTCAAAATTCGACCGTCCATGGCCTCTATGTGGCACACTTATCATAAGGAGTTCAAAATGCTAACTATAATTAATGACCCAATGTTAAAGAACAGTTATTTGAGATGTTTTATTAAAAGCATCATCACTGCCGCTTTATGTTGCACATTGATTAATCTAACAGCATGCGGTGCAGATCAAGACGAAGAGACCGTAATCACTCCAACTACAGAAAAAACTGGCGCCGTTGTCGAAGAGACCACCAATAATAATATTGCGGCCGAGGTACAAGCAAATAAAGAAAAATGGTTAGCACATGGAGTCAAAAGGTATCAAATCGAAATGCAAAAACTATGCTTTTGTGCGCCAGATGCAGTGCGACTTATGATTTTTGACATAGCGGATGATGAAATAATTACAGTACGTTATGCAGACTCAGGAGATGCCGTAAACCCCAGTCTTTATAACCAATACAGCACAGTCGAAGGTTTATTTGCCTTAGTAGAGCTTGCGTTAAGAAGAGATCCTGCGGTTTTAGCTATAGCCTATAACGATGAATTCGGGTACATCAAAGAACTTACGATTGATTACAAAGAAAATATAGCGGATGACGAAGTAACGATTATCGCATCTAACATGAAGCCAAGTTATTAAACGAACATTATGAGCCGGATTTAGTATGTATGGATTAATCAAATATCTAGTAGTTTTTGTATTTGTGTTTGTGTTTGTATTTACGAATCCATCTCATGCTAATCAGACTATGCCGATAGAACTAGGTGGTGAAAGTTATCAGCTTAAGTACTGGCCAAGCTATTTTGCAAACGAGTTAGACATCCAGCTTATGGATGCTTCCAACACTGATGTAAATGAAATAGATATTAAATTCTTTCGAGGAGAAATAATTGGCCACCCGGACTCCCTAGTAACACTCTCTAAAGTAGATGATACCTTAAAAGGTTTAGCTTTTTTCTACGACAAATATTATGAAATAACGGGTTCAATGCAGAATTTGAGTGATGGCGAAGAGCCCATTACCGCAATGCAAAGTACCGAAGTTGCCGTTTCTGATATGGCACAGCGTATGACTCGTGAAATGTGTCCAATTAACACTCCAGCGCATCACGATATGCAAATGACAGCGATGGCAACCATGAGCATGAATACAAATGGTTCTCCGCCAGTGGCTTTTGCGGTAGGTAATGTTAATTTAGCAGCAGATGTGGCTTTAGCCCTAGATCCACCCTATGTGTCATTTCACGGAGGAGAAACCAACGCGGTTGTCAACGCGTTACAAGCATTAGATCAAGCCGATATGTTTTATCGTCAAGCAAAACCAGTAAATGCCGCTGGAGGCTTGGGCATTGCTCTCCATAACGTAAGCATCCGTGTTTTCAGCAATGCATTACCGTTTAATGTTGCCGATATTGTGGATCCTAACCCAAGTTTAGCCAATGGCAATCAACCTGAAATCGATGCAATGATTTATCTTATTCGGGTCCAAAATCAAGA
>JAPUHH010000010.1 GCA_027297825.1 Gammaproteobacteria bacterium | reverse complement strand
ATTTCATTTCTTATTTATAAGTATGTTAGTGATAGGTATATTATGCGCCTGTTTTAACAGGCATCCATATCTATGGGATTGTTTCTCAGGATCGAATGTCCCCTTTTGGCACAAAGCAGACACTCAACTAACTAACAATAGTTTTCAATGTTGGTGGGCGGGTACCACTAGTATTGGGATGATCCTCTCCCTGTATTAGAGGTACTCTGTAAACCTACCTTGACGCTATTTTTAGAAATGCTCTTTCTATTTTGGCGCGAAAAAAAATTTACGGTAACTCCACCGAGATACTGCCGCATACCAACATTTACTTTGCAAGTATATTGTTCAATACCGTACTAACATGTAAAATTCCTTAAGAATAATATTTTTATCTAAGCATCTTTAAGGAATAATAATTATGCGGATGACGAAACGCCTTGTAATTGCCTGGAAAAGATATGGTGCTTGGAAATTTATATATTTGGTTGGCAAAAATATTAGATATTACATAGAGGAATTGTTTTCTGGACGTTTATTACTGTCAACCACTGAATCAGAGTTTGATAATGAATATGGTACGGAAACTGAGGCTATACGAGATATAGGTTCATTAGATTTAGATGATCTTGCTCTTTCTGAGAGTGCTATTCATGCTGTGCGATACGCAGCTTCTCCGTTTCACATTACAAAAAAAATAATTCAGGAACTATCTATAGATCATGCACGTTTTAGTTTTTTAGATTTTGGTGCCGGGAAAGGTCGAGTTTTGCTCATTGCTAGTCAATTCCCATTTAAGTCTGTGGTCGGCATTGAGTTTTCACGCGAACTTTGTGAGGTTGCTAAGGGCAATATTGCCAAGATTCCATCCTCAAAATGTGCGGCATCTCGGGTAGAGTGTGTACATGCTGACGTGATTGAATATGCCCTACCAAGCAATCCTTTGGTGTGCTATTTCTTCAATCCATTTGATCGGATAATTATGGAAGTAGTGGTAGGTAGACTAGTGGAA
This sequence comes from Gammaproteobacteria bacterium, assembly GCA_027297825.1. Lineage (GTDB taxonomy): Bacteria > Pseudomonadota > Gammaproteobacteria > UBA4575 > UBA4575 > JAPUHH01. The sequence goes on along the minus strand of JAPUHH010000010.1, from coordinate 2,010 downwards.
AGTTTAAGAGAATTCCCACGGGAGATATATGTTATTTATATTCACCCTAAGCATCGTATAGTATTCGATAACTCTGGACTTTGGTCAGTGATTAGTGAAGACGATTTCTTTGTAATCTATTGTTTTCATCACCACCCCAATTATAGCGATAAGGATTTAAAAGAATGAAAATGAGTAAATGCCCGCTTTTGGCACAAAGCAGACATTCAACCGAGTAGAAAAATATGCATTCTTTTCCAACAAGGGGAGTTGGTGGGGGCACAACTAGTCTGGAACAACACCAATCCCTATCAATGTAGTACCTACTCCTCTTATTGGAAAAAATGCATGGAACGCTACAACGACGGATTACCTAATCGCCACCCCTTTCCTAGTCGCCCTCCGTCTCAGACTCATTCGAATGAAATCAATTAAGTCGTGCAGAGGTGTTTATGTGTTTTTTTATCACAAAAACTATGTGATCTTGATCACAGAAACAATTTACAGATTCGATTATCATGATTAGCAGTTACTCAAGTGAAGTATTTGTTGCATCGCCTTTTATGGCAAGCGCTGGAGTTGAAGCGTGATGTGCTTGTAATCCTCTTTCACAAATTAATCTAATACTATGCTGACCACCAACTTGGCATCCAAAACCGCAGAGAAGCACTTACTTCGTCGCCTGCATGCTAAATTGCCAGATAGCGTTCGCTACCAAATAGACATTGCATCGATTAGCTTACAAGACACGCTGCATAACTGGCATATGCCAGCTTATTACGTGCGCTCCTCTCTTCCTGACAGTAATGGTGAGGGTACGGTCCTCTATTTCGGAGATCGGTCTCAGTATAAATCTTGGACGCACACGTTGTTCGGACATACGATACAACCTGTCTCGCTGGGTCAATTCTCGTTATTTCAAATACTTGGTGGAAGGCATCCTGAGCTGACTGCTGACATTATACTATGCCCCTTAAACCCCTGGACTATGCCGTTGTTTGCGCGACGAAACTGGCACATCATGCCATTGTACGTGGATAGTTATGTTGATCTACGTAAACCAATTAACGAGCTAATCACAAGCTCGGATGCAAAGCGCGATTTGCGTGTGGCGCGTCGCTTTGATTATCGCTTTGAGAATGTAGAAAACGATCAGGCACTTCATGAATTCTTCTACAAGATGCTGTTGCCGACGGTAAAGTCCCGATATAAAGAGCGCGCGTTTTTACCGAAATTGGAAAATATTCAACATATTTACCAAAACGGTGTCCTTATTGCGGCCTATCTTGACGACGAATGGGTCGGAGCGCACCTACTCGCTATTGAGGGGACTGATAGTATCCGGAGCGCAAATTTAGGCTGGCGAAATGGGTCAAACGAGTGGCGTAAGAAAGGCCTTGTCGCGGCCCTATATAACCAATCCTTTATTTGGGCACAGGAGAATGGATTTATTAAACTTAATATGGGGTCGAGCCAACCTTTCGTAAACGATGGCCCGCTAAATTTTAAGCTCAAGTGGGGTGCTACCATGGTGCCACTGAAAGTGAGATTTGTGGAGGGTCAGGTTGAAGGAGCACGTTCCTTCATTGGTGCAAAATTCGATTTGAAATCATTGGCGACACAATATTTTCTCGCTACGACTCCATTACTCGATTGTGTAGATGGTAAGCTGAGAGCCATAAATTGGAACGCAGAAATTCCACCACAATTTCGTAGACAGATTGCCCTCGGATGTGAATGGGTCAATCTCGCGAATACATCTGGTGCAGAATCGTCCATATAATAATGATGCCGGGCGGCGGAAATCGAACTCATCTCTACTAATCCCTTATCAATCATAATACTAACTAACAAATAGCTGGCCCGATTTCTTTGACGTACCCCCAAAAATACCCCCTGAATGATTGGCTGTTATAGGATGCTATTGGAAGCTAAATACGATAATTTGTTTTAGGAAATATAGCCTGTCACAAATGGCCTCTTTTAGAACGCAGACCAGTCGCTAATAACTGCTTTTAGTACAAGATAGAT
>JAPUHH010000001.1 GCA_027297825.1 Gammaproteobacteria bacterium | reverse complement strand
CAAAAAAACGCCCTGAGTCTCTGAGGGTACAGATCATCAGGGCAGGATTTTCGTTGCGCGGGGAAAGCTTTACGCGTATCCCGCTTGCTTGTTCATCTTAGCAGCGATCTTGAGCTCGCCTTCGGAGGCCATCTCTTCGTCCCATTTCGCCAGTTGCTTTTTCATGAAGGCATGCAAGAGTGGCGGCACGAGGCCCAGGGCAAAGAGGGTGAAGTAGCCGCGCCCGGTATTGGGGGCCCCCACTTCGTCGAGTTCCCAAAAGTGGGTCTCGCCACGATCATGGTGATCGGCTTGACGACCAATTTCAATGAAGAACCAGCTGGTAAAGGCGGTGGAGTTATCCCAGCTATGACGGTAGTCAATGGGTTCACCTTTCTCGCGAATGAGACCGTAGTGCTCCAGGTAGTTGAGCACTTCAAGCTCGAAGTTGGAGATGATCCATACGCCAGCAAGACAGAGCATGCCCAGCCAGCCGCCCACAAACCAGAATAGGGCAATCGTTGGCATGGCCATGAAGTAACCCCGAATCCAGCGGTTTTGCCAGGACAAGAAGGATACGCCAATGCGTTCTAGACGTTGCTTTTCCATCATGAAGAGGAATTTGCTTTGTCCAAGACCGGATAGTGGATAGTGGAGGAACATGTTGCGCCCACGTGGGGCGGTCGCCGGATCGTCCTGGTGATCCAGTTCTAGGTGGTGGTTGTAGACGTGAGCGTAGCAAAAATGGGCTTTGCCACTGAGGGCCATCATCCATCGGGCGATGACGAAGCTGAAGCCTTTGGTGTGGGCCAGCTCATGGCCGTAAATAATTCCAATGCCAGCAAAGATGCCGCTGGAGTATACGGCGCCGGCGAGTTGGGTGCCGGTAATGCCGTCTTGGACGGTCATGCCAAGTAAGGTGGTGGTGCCAATCTCTACGCCATTGACGTATTGCCAGATGCGCCAGGCCAATGCAATTTGTAGCACAATAAAAACACCGAGCATGCCGTACATGGTGCCATTGAGTAACGGCACGATGCCATTGGTTTCACCGTTGTCGTCAAAGCCAGCACCCGGTGTATGCCCGGTGGTGAGGGTGTCAACAATGATGCCTACGCCAAGTAACACGACGCCGGTCCAGACCCATGGGCCTCCCGCAAGTACGCCAAATAACGCCGCGACGATCAATAATGGCGCTAAAAAATAACGCGTGTTGATAAAAAATTTCTCCATTCTTGACCTCCTTCTAAAAGATGCAAAAGATAGTAAAACTATCTTCCTAAAATTATTGTTCTCAAGTTATTGAGTATGCCCAGCAGCTTGATGATGAAAAGAAATTATAGCACTCGTTGGAATATAAATTGTAGAGTCATTTCATGTTTCATACTCGCATGCATATTCTATTCGATTTAAGCAATTGAAAATCAATACTATTAATTATGCCAAATAGGTGGATTTACAGCAGTGAATATCTCCTAATGCCAATTAAAGTAGAGTCAACGATTCTTGAAATTCTTATTTAGAATCAAGCTCTAGGGCAATTGAGTTTATACAATATCTTAGATTTGTTGGTGCAGGCCCATCGTCAAACACATGCCCAAGATGGGCCCCACATGCATTACACAAAACTTCAGTCCTGCGCATGCCATGGCTCTGATCAGTTTCGGTGGTCACATTTTCTTTTGAATGCGCTTCCCAAAAGCTAGGCCAACCCGTACCCGAATCAAACTTATGCTTAGAATCAAACAAAGGGGTTTGACAGCATACACAACGGTAAAGGCCTGCTTCTTTATGATCATGGTATTGACCACTAAAGGCAGGCTCCGTGTCTTTTTGCCTGCAAACATTAAATTGGGCAGGCGTCAGTTGTTGACGCCATTCTTGATCGGATTTTTTGATTTTTGCCAAAGATCTAAATAAAGAACTTAAAGTAAATCTAGATGTAGCTACTCGACATCAACGGCTTTCATGCTGAGTCGAATACGACCTTGCTTATCAATTTCAAGCACCTTTACTTTGATAATGTCGCCTTCGGTGAGCTCATCGGTTACATTTTCTACGCGTTCATGTGAAATTTGAGAAATATGCACCAGACCATCTTTACCCGGCAACACACTTACGAATGCACCAAAGCCCATAATTTTCACGACTTTACCTTCGTAAATTTTACCTACCTCTACATCTGCGGTAATTTCTTCAATACGTTTTTTAGCATCATCACCCGCAGCTTTATCTACCGATGCAATTCTAATCACGCCTCCATCATCAATATCGATGGTGGTACCCGTTTCTTCTGTTAAGGCACGAATGGTTGCACCACCCTTTCCGATTACATCACGAATCTTGTCAGGATTAATTTTTAACACGGTGAATCGAGGTGCAAACTCTGACATTTCATCACGTGGCGACGAAATGCTTGCGTTCATTTTTTCAAGGATATGGAGGCGTCCTGCACGTGCTTGCGTAAGTGCGACATCCATAATTTCTTGGGTAATGCCTTCAATCTTGATATCCATTTGTAGCGCAGTTATACCTTCTTGAGTCCCTGCAACTTTAAAGTCCATATCACCTAGATGATCTTCATCACCAAGAATATCGCTAAGCACAGCAAAGCTATCACCTTCTTTAATCAGACCCATGGCAATACCTGCAACTGGAGCTTTAATCGGGACGCCGGCATCCATCAATGCCAAGCTGGTGCCACAAACACTCGCCATAGAACTTGAACCATTGGACTCAGTAATTTCAGAAACTACACGAAATGTATATGTGAACTCTTCTTCATCTGGGATCACGGCTTGAATGCTTCGTTTTGCGAGTTTTCCATGTCCGATTTCGCGGCGTTTTGGTGATCCCACAAAACCTGTTTCGCCCACACATGATGGTGGGAAGTTGTAATGCAACATGAAACTATCTTTATATTCACCTTCAATCGCATCAATAATTTGTGCATCTCTACCGGTACCTAGCGTGGTCACCACAATGGCTTGCGTCTCACCACGTGTAAATAATGCGCTGCCATGGGTGCGCGGCAATACTCCGATGCGAATGGTGATGGGTCGAACCGTATCTTTATCGCGTCCATCAATGCGCTTTTCACCAGAAATAATCCGATCTCGAACAATTTTCTTCTCAAGCTTGCTAAACGCACCTTGCACATCCGCTTTGCTGGGACCTTCTTCTTCATTAGCCAGTAACTCGACGACGCCATCACGAAGTTGGCCAACTTGTTCTTGACGAGCTTGTTTTTCTGCAACTTGATAAGCCTGCCCAAGTTGATCGCTACATTCTGCTTTAACCTTTTGTGCCAAACCATCATCCGCTTCTTTCGCCTGCCAATCCCATAATGGATTACCTACTTCTGCGGCAAATTCTTTAATCGCGGTAATGGCAGCTTGTAGTTGTTCATGACCAAACATCACCGCACCTAGCATGACTTCTTCAGAAAGCACATCGGCTTCTGATTCCACCATCAGCACCGCACTTTGGGTGCCGGCTACTACGAGATCAAGTTTGGAATTTTTCAACTGAGAATAACTTGGATTCAACACATAGTTACCATCTATATAGCCTACGCGTGCTGCACCCATGGGGCCATTAAACGGCACACCCGATATGGCTAAAGCTGCAGATGCACCGATCATTGCGGGAATGTCTGGATTGATATCTGTATTCATCGAAACAACATTGGCGATGACTTGGACTTCGTTTTTGAAGTCTTTAGGAAACATTGGACGTATTGGACGATCAATAAGACGACAAGTTAGCGTTTCTTTTTCAGAGGGACGACCTTCTCGTTTGAAAAATCCGCCAGGAATTTTACCTGCGGCATAGGTCTTTTCCTGATAATTAACAGTGAGCGGGAAAAAGTCACGGCCTGGTTCTGCTTCTTTTCTTGCAACCGCAGTGACTAAAACAGAAGTGTCACCCATGTCTACTAGAACCGCGCCATCGGCTTGGCGAGCAATTTCGCCAGCTTCTAGTTTGATCTGATGGTCTCCGTATGAAAACGTTTTTGTTACTTTGCTCACTGATTAATCCCAATATTTAATTTATCTAATTTAATTGCCACGATTATCCGTTGGACAATCTCACGGTGTCCGAACATCAATGTATAGTGTATTTTGAATACTTCTTACTTACAAACCTGCACTAAAACCCTCTCTCTGTAATCGAGAGATCATTTATTTAGCGTCTTAACCCAAGTGAACCGATAAGATCCTGATATCTTTTCTGGTCATTCGAGCGTAAGTAATCTAAAAGTTTGCGGCGTTGGTTTACCATCTTTAGCAAACCATGGCGCGAATGGTGGTCCTTCTTATGTGATTCGAAATGCCCACTTAAATGCGATATGCGCGCTGATAAAAGAGCGACTTGCACTTCTGGTGACCCCGTATCGGCATCATCACGTCGATACTGCTGAATAATATTTGCTTTGTCTTCTGCTGTAATTGCCATCTTTATAACTTGCCTTTTCCTACTGTCTATTATTACCTATATTTTCGAGTGCGGATTCTACCACGTAGGCCATAGCGAACAAGAATAATTCTAGCCATACCTCTAGAATTCTGGGCTTTTGCCCAATTTCGCACATTAGGGCTTTACTCAAGGCTTCATGCCGTGACTTTCAGCTCAATAACCTTCTAAAAATTAACCGTTACGGCTTCAATTTAAGCATTTCGGAGCAATTCGCCCATCCTCAAGCACAGCACCTAAACCATAAAATTGGTCGTTTGCATCGTAGAGCCTGACTAAGCCATTCGTGGGCGACTTGGGTACGAATACAGCTTGGCCATGACGTATTTTTTCCATCAGGGCTTGCTCTATAGAGAGCATGGGATAGTCTTGCAGCGCACTATCAATCGGCATTAATACTGCATCCAATAATGTTGGGTCGATCTGCGCTTGATCCTCTAATTCCGATATGGTCACAAGCTTAGGGTTAACAAAAGGCCCTACACTTGTACGTCTCAACTCAATCACATGTGCTCCACATTTCAACCGTTCTCCTAAATCCTCAACCAATGTCCTTATATATGTGCCTTTGGAGCAATGCACTCGCAACCGTAAAAAATTTGCCTCACGATGCAGTAACTCGAAACGATGGATTTTCACCTGCCTAGACGGACGCTCAACCTCTATTCCTTTGCGCGCTAACTCATATAAACGTGAACCTTGGTACTTTAAGGCAGAAAACATCGGCGGAACTTGCTCGATACTACCAGTTAGCTCATGTATGTTTTGATGAATCTCTTGGTCTGTTACGTGCGATGTACCTTTACGTTCTAACACTTCGCCATCTGCATCACCTGTGTTAGTGGTAACCCCAAGCTCTAGTAACACTTCATAATTCTTATCCGCGGCAAGCAAGTAATTTGAAATCTTAGTAGCTCGACCAAAGCAAATAATTAACAAGCCTGTCGCAAGGGGATCTAAAGTCCCCGTATGACCTGCTTTAGCTGCAGTAAATAACCTTTTTACTTTTTGTACCGCAGCGTTTGATGAGATTCCGATTGGTTTGTCTAACAGCAGCAAGCCATTTAGAACACGCCCTTTGCGCTTCCTGTTTGACATTAATTACTACTGAAGCTCTTCCGAAGCAATTGCTCAATTCTATCGCCCTTGGCTTCGGTATCATCAACAATAAAACGCAGTTCAGGCATTTTTCGCAGTTTTAATCTACGACTAAGTTGAGTGCGCAAAAATCCAGTTGCACTTACCAGCCCTTTAACGCTTTCCGTTGCGTCTTGCTGAATATCCAAAGGACTAAAATATATCCTTGCCATACTTAAATCTTTGGTCATCACTACATCATAAATAATAATATTTGCAACACGTGGGTCTTTCACTTCGTTTTGTAGCAACAGGGTTAGTTCGCGACGAAGCTGCTCTCCTACACGTAAGGGCCTAGAAGATACTTGTTGCATCGAGAGGATGACTCTAATTCAAGAGTGCTTATAAAGTTCGAGCGACTTCTATCCGCTCAAAAACTTCAATTTGGTCGCCGGGTTGAACATCATTGTAATTCTTTACTGCTATGCCGCACTCAGTACCTGCACGAACTTCATTAACATCATCTTTATGACGTCGCAATGATTCAAGTTCACCTTCGTAGATCACAACATTATCTCGTAGTACACGTATCGGATTACCACGCTTAATCATACCGTCAATAACTTGCGTGCCTGCGACAGCTCCCATCTTAGAAGATCTAAATACATCTTTAACTTCGGCAAGACCAATAATTTCCTCGCGTAACTCTGGCGAGAGTAAGCCACTCATTGCAGATTTCACATCATCAATGGTTTCATAAATGATGCTGTAGTATCGAATATCAACCCCCACATTTGCTGCAGCTCTTTTCGCTGCACTATCTGCGCGGACATTAAAACCAATCACAATAGCTTGAGAAGCTTCTGCAAGATTGATATCAGATTCGTTTATTCCGCCAACGCTTGACATAATTATTTTAACTTTGACTTCTTCGGTTGATAGCTTTTCAAGTGAATGACGTAATGCTTCTGCACTACCTTGCACATCCGCCTTAATCAACACATTGATCGAAGCCGCAACCCCGTCTCCCAAATGACTAAAAACATTTTCTAATCGTGTAGCTTGTTGTGCTGCAAATTTTGTATCTTTGGATTTGCTTTTACGTATATCTGCAATTTCACGCACCTTACGCTCATCTGTCGCCACAATAGCTTCATCTCCAGCATTAGGTGCACCAGATAAACCCAACACAACTACGGGTATTGATGGGCCTGCAGATTCAATATCCTTGCCGTTTTCATCAAACATTGCACGAACACGCCCGTATTCTTGTCCAGCTAAAAGCATGTCGCCTTTGGACAACTTACCTTGCTGAATCAATACAGTCGCCACTGGACCACGCCCTTTATCTAAAGAAGACTCAATCACAACTCCACTAGCAGGACCATGATCAACTGCTTTTAATTCTAAAATTTCAGCTTGCAATGAAATGGCTTCCAGCAAACTATCTACACCTTCTCCAGTAATCGCTGACACATTCACAAAGATGGTGTCACCACCCCACTCTTCAGGCAGCACCTCAAGTGCTGATAACTCATTACGCACGCGATCAGGGTCTGAATCTACTTTGTCGATCTTATTAACTGCAATAATCATTGGCACATTAGCTGCACGCGAATGTTCAACCGCCTCTTTGGTTTGCGGCATTACACCATCATCTGCAGCTGTTACCAGCACCACAATATCGGTTACGTTAGCGCCTCTTGCTCGCATAGCCGTAAACGCAGCGTGACCTGGTGTATCTAAAAACGTAATAGTGCCTTTATCGGTATCTACACTATAGGCACCAATATGTTGGGTGATTCCACCTGCTTCGCCTGAAGCAACCTTGGTGCGGCGTATATAATCTAGCAAAGAAGTTTTGCCATGATCCACATGGCCCATAATAGTCACTACAGGGTTACGCGTTAGCGCTTTTGCATCATCGTACTCAACCTGTAGAACATCGGCTTCAATATCTGTTCCCTGCGTAGCCTTAGCTTCATGACCCAGCTCTTCGACCACAAGAATCGCAGTATCTTGGTCAATCACTTGATTGATGGTTGCCATCACACCCATCTTCATCATCACGCCAATCACTTCTGCAGCTTTGATTGCCATCTTTTGCGCAAGATCTGCAACCGAAATGCTTTCTGGAACTAAAATTTCGCGCTTAATAGGTTCAGTTGGCTTTTCAAATTTATGCTTGTCACTGGGTGCAGCTTTTCCAGGTCGGCGTCGACTTGGCTTGGCCCTACGTTTACCACGCTTATCACTCGCAACATGTAACTCACGCCGCTTAATCTTGGTGTCTTTTTTATCTTTCCCAGGCTTATTGGTAGATTTTTCTTGTGCTTTTTCTTTAGATGCTGAAGTTTCTGCAGCTTGCGTTTCTAACTTGGACGCAACTTTAATGGCTTCTTTTTCCTGCGCAATGGCATTCTTCTCAGCTTCTTCTTGTTTTTCTTTTTTGGCTTTTACAGCCGCTTCTTGTGCATCTTTCTCGGCTTGCGCTGCATCTTGTTTTTCTTTAATTGAGGCTTCTTCATCAAGCCGTCGTTGTTCTGCTTTAGCTTCTTCTTCAATAACTACGCTACGTTTCACATATGTACGTTTACGCCGCACCTCTACATTCACAATTGCGGCTGTAGCACCACCACGCCCTTGTGCACTACCCACTTTTAATTGGGAAGTACTTTTTCTACGCAGTGTAATTTTTCTACCATCATCCGCTGGAAGTGCAGCTACCTTGCTACGACTATTGCGCAAATGATCAAGCAATTGCATCTTTTGCTCGTCACTCACGACATGCTCTGCAGAGGTTAAGTCCAAGCCTGCCTCGGACAACTGCACAAGTATTTTATCGATAGGAGTATTTACCAATTCTGCTAGCTGTTTGACGGTTACTTCTGACATAACTAATATATTTTCTTTATCTGTTTTCTAACCAACTCGTTAACTTGAAGCGCCTTCGTTTTCAAACCATGGCGCCCGCGCTAGCATTATCAATGCTCCTGCGCGCTCAGCATCAAGCCCTTGTATATCTAACAAATCATCCACGGCTTGCTCCGCCAATTCTTCCATGGTGGATATTCCTTTGCAGGCTAGTTCAAAAGCCAAATCTTTATCCATACCTTCCATATTTAACAAGTCGGAAGCAGGTTTCACGTCAGCAAACTTTTCTTCCGTCGCAATAGCTGAAGTAAGCAATACATCGCGAGCCCGGGTTCGCAATTCTTCGACAATTTCTTCGTCGAATTCTTCAACTTCTACTAGTTCATTAGGAGGAACATAAGCAACTTCTTCCACGCTTGAGAAGCCTTCCTGTGCCAGAATAACGGCAACTTCTTCATCAACGTCCAGTTGCGACATAAACATCTCTACAATTTGACGGATTTCTGCCTCACTTTTCTCATCTGCCTGCCCCTCAGTCATTACATTGAGTTCCCAACTGGTCAATTGGCTGGCGAGCTTTACATTTTGTCCACCTCTACCAATGGCTTGAGATAGTTTTTCTTCATCCACTGCAATATCCATGCTGTTCTTATCTTCATCCACAACAATGGAAGTTACTTCTGCAGGTGACATGGCGTTAATGACAAACTGGGCTGGATTTTCATCCCAAAGAATAATATCGACACGCTCGCCAGAAAGCTCATTCGACACGGATTGCACACGCGAGCCACGCATACCTACACAAGCACCGACTGGATCTAATCTTGGATCGTTGGATTTGACTGCGATTTTTGCACGCAGTCCTGGATCACGTGCTGCAGACAATACTTCTATAAGACCCTGACCAACCTCAGGCACTTCTAGTTTAAATAATCCAATAAGAAATTCCGGTGCGGTGCGGGTTAAAAACAGTTGCGGACCGCGAGCCTCTTCACGAACTTCTTGTAAAAGTGCGCGCACTCGATCCCCTGGGCGCATGGCCTCACGTGCGATCATGGCCTCACGTGCGATAAAGCCCTCAGCATTGCCACCTAAATCTATATAAGTGCCGGAATGATCGCTGCGTTTCACCACGCCCATTACCAACTCACCAACTCGATCTTTAAATGCCTCTACAACCTGCGCCCTTTCAGCTTCACGAACTTTTTGGACAATAACTTGCTTAGCAGTGTGTGCAGAAATACGGCCAAACGCCACAGACTCAATGGATTGTTCTATATATTCACCCACCTGAATGTCAGGATGGTCTGATATAGCATAGCTATATAGGGTTTGTTTTTCTGGCGACTCAAATTCTGGATCCTCATCATCCACCACTAACCAACGACGAAATGAGTCGTATTCACCTGTCTCTCGATCGATCGCAACTCGTACATCCATTTCAAGACCATGTTTTTTTCGCGTTGCGGAGGCTAATGCCGCTTCAATGGCCTCAAAAATAATGCCCTTCTCAACGCCTTTTTCATTTGAGACTGCATCAACCACTAACAATATTTCTTTGCTCATACTAAATAACTCGAAATTCAATCATTAAATTTTATATCTACCACTAACTTTACATTTTTAATCGCATTGAGAGGCACAGTGAATACTTTATTTTCACTGTCCTTGATTTTAATATATTCTTCGCCGACTTCCTCTAAAGTCCCACTAAAATTTCTACGCTTTTCAATTAGCCGCAAGGTTTTTACCTTCACTTTATTACCCACCACACTATTCATTTGTTCAACACTAAATAGCGGTCGATTGATTCCTGGTGATGAAATTTCCAAGGTGTAGGGCACCTGTATGGGGTCCTCCACATCTAACACAGCACTTAATTGCTGGCTCACCCGCGAACAATCGTCTAGTGTCACGCCTTCATCATTTTCAATAAACACACGCACTTGTGCATGAGTTTCACCAGATTGGCATTCAAGCCCCCAAAAATCATAGCCCATACCTACAATGATTGGCTCAATAATCGGCGTTATATCAAAAGGGTCTCTTAATAAAATCATTTGCACAATAAAAAAATGGGCTCCTAGGCCCATTTTCATCTAGCTCACTTCCTAGTGAATATGCTATTTACAAGCAATAAAAACGGCCACTCGTCTTTGATGAATATGCCATTTATAAGCAATAAAAAAGGCCCACTCGGGGCCCCTGAAAACCATTGTCCATACAATGATGTATAAATCATCTAAACAAAAAGATTATAGGTAAAATTTTAGCCCTCAGCAAGCAAGATCGCTATTAACAACTCTAATTCAGACACTGAAAGGGCTAATTTCAGGAAAATTTAAACAAAAACACCGCAAAATAATCTATTTATCGCTCCATTCAAATCGCAAAAAAAAGCCCAAGTATTTATTCAATACTCAGGCTTCTTGTCAAATCATGGAGGCTAGTCTGAAAGCTTATACGCCAACAATATCGGCTTTCATTGAATAGAGAATACAAAGCACTTCATCTTTTTCCTTTTGGCCCACAGTATTTTTATCTAATGCATTGAGCACGTCATCACATACCGCAACAAACTCTTCATCATTAATATTCATACCAGTATGCGTTGCAAGCATGTCTTTACCGGTGTATTCCTGAGGTCCACCGATGCCTGAGCAGAAAAACTCCCACACGAGTTGTTTGACCTTTTCACCATCACTGTTTACATATCGATTTTTTATTTTTGGATTACTGGTATGGTTGGCCCATACATCTGCAACGATTGTTTTCATTTTATCGCCTCCACCGAGACGGTCATATAAGCTGGCTTCACTCATTTGCAAAAACTCCTCTATATTTATTACTGGTTTATATCTTCATTGTACATGCTTCTAGGCCATAGTTTCTAGACCAAAATAAGTCATCTTCATTACTAATCATTGGCAATGTAAGCAACTATTAATGAAAATTCGAGAGTAATTTGGTCCGGAGTGCGTACTTTGCAGTGAAATACTCCAAAGAAAACACAAAATCATAAAATTCTTTCGTATCTATAACCTGTCCACGTATCGAAATAGGCTTTTCCGTGCGAAAGCATAAATGGCCAGTTTGGCTGCAAAATGCAGCTTTTTTTGCAGCAAAGCCCTTGTGGGTGAATGCGGCACTTGAAAAGGCAGTTAAGACAAACCCGGCAGAACGTTATCAATCCATGTCAGAATTCATCGGCGACCTGACCCGCCCTAACCCCAACTTCAAGCCAAAAGAAATGGTCCCGCTCATCGAGCGTGATCCCATAGGATTCTGGAAAGGCCTAGCAGTCATTTTGGCCATCATCAATTTGATATTGCTGTATCTGCTTTACAACTAGCGTCAGCACATTACCTAATGTGCGACTGTTAGTCAGCTATTACTTGATGCCCATCAACTGCTTTTTTGTTCGCTAGAAATCATCGTTCTGTCATCCTCGTGGTTTAGTCAACCACCTTTCATGCTTCGCTCGGTGCTTTTTATTGTTTCACGCCACTTAAGGAGAGATAACTTGCAGGAGAGATAACTTGCGGAATCAAAATCATGAGTTGAGCCCATACTCGGGCGAGTAACAGAATAGCATCAATGTTTATTGATGCTAAAAATTGGTAGCGGGGGTAGGATTTGAACCTACGACCTTCGGGTTATGAGTTCGCTTCCGCACAACGTGAAATCAGATACTTCGGCGAGTTGCGATGGCAAGGTCCGGCAAGACCCGGCAAGCTCCTACCTCAATCGACCCCAGAATCGACCCCACCTACCCTCGGGCCGCTCCCCAGTCCGACTTCGACTCGTGGCCTAGCGCACCCCACGGCGCTGCCTCTGGCGCCCGAGCGGGGTGTACGATCCCGCCCGATGGCCAGCCCGACCCGCCGCCTCGCCGCGATCATGTTCACCGACATCGTGGGCTACACGGCCCTGATGGCGAAGAGCGAGCAGCGGGGTCACCGTGTGCGCGAGCGGCAGGCTGCGATCCTGCGGCCGCTGGTTGAGCAGTACGGCGGCGACTGGGTCCAGCACGTGGGCGACGAGACGCTCTCGAGCTTCCCGAGCGCGACCGATGCGGTCAACTGCGCGCTCTCCATCCAGACGGCGCTCGAGGACGAGCCCGAGCTTCGCATCCGGGTCGGCATCCACCTGGGCGAGATCGTCTCGCGCGAAGGCAGCGTGCATGGCGACGGGGTGAACATCGCGGCGCGCCTCCGGCCGCTGGCGGAGCCGGGCGGCATCTGCGTCTCGGAGGAGGTTCAGCACGCGATCCGCAACCAGGAGAACATCGAGACCGTTCCGCTCGGTGAGCAC